>JAIXPR010000190.1 GCA_027486155.1 Pseudomonadota bacterium
GAGGCTATCTGGTTAGACCGGGGAGAGGTAAAGGATCGGGGCAATCCTCGGCGTGTCATAGACGCCTATCGCCAGCACATTGAGAAGCAGGAGGAGAGCGTTTTGTTAGAGGAGAGCGTCGTGGTAGAGGCGGCCGCTGTCCCGGTTGAGGAAACGCCTCCAGCCGATGAGCCTGTTGAGGAAGTTGTTGAGGAGTGTGTTCAGCCCACCCGCTGGGGAGGTCGAGAGGTTGAGATCACGCATGTCTCATTGGTCGACTCCGAGGGGGCGGAGAAGCGGGTGCTCCATCCAGAAGATCCAGCGCGGGTCCGAATATCGTACAAGGTAAACGGTGAGCATGAGGAGCTCGTGTTTGGGGTTGGGATCACTCGGACCGACGGACTGAGTGTCTTCGGCACGAACACCGACATCGACCGGGTACAGCTTCCAGCCGTTGGCGCGAGCGGGATCGTTGAATGTGAGATCCCGAGGATCGGTTTGGTCGAAGGGGCCTACACCTTCGATGTGGCTGTTCATAGGACCGATGGCTATCCATATGATTATCATAAGGAGGCGCTCCACTTCTCAGTACGCTCAGATCGGCGTGAAGTTGGTGTCTCGTCTCTGGCCCGCGCGTGGGTTGTCAATGGAGTGAGGTGCGCATGCTAGAGAGCGTTAGACAGGTCTGGCAGTTTCGAGCGCTTGTGGGCGCTCTCGTCCGAAGGCACATCGCCACTCGGTATCGAGGCTCGGTCTTCGGTTTCCTCTGGTCATTATTGAATCCGCTTTGTCTTATGGCGGTGTATACCCTCGTATTTTCTTACTACATGCGGTTCAACGGTGGGCCTCACTATCACCTGATGGTGTTCGCGGGACTTTTACCGTGGATCTGGACGAGTAGCGCCCTGCTAGAGGGTACGGCCTCCCTTGTGAACAGCGGACACCTGATCACGAAGTCGATGTTTCCCCCGCAGGTGTTGCCGGTCGTGAGCGTTGTCGCCGCGATGGCGCACTTCCTCCTCGCGTTACCGGTTCTCGCTCTGTTTTCGCTTGCGGCCGGAGTGCCGGTGTCGTGGACATGGCTCCTCGTCCCCTTCATCGTGGCGTTACATGCTCTCTTTCTGACAGGGATCGTGTTGGGGCTTAGTGCGCTCAACGTTTTCTTTCGAGATGTGCAGCATCTGGTCGGAAACTTCTTAACCTTGCTGTTCTTTATGTGTCCGGTTGTTTATCCGGTCTCCGTCGTCCCTGAAAACTTAAGGTTTCTTGTTACCTACAACCCCTTCGCCGCGCTTACACAGTTCTATCAAGAGCTCCTCATCGAGGGGATCGTGCCGAGCGCCGAGGCGGTCCTTTATGTCGCCGTGATGTGCGTGGTGGCTGTATTGATCGGTATAACGGTTCACAGGCACTATCAGGAGCGATTTGCGGAAGCGTTATGAGTAGTACTCGTCCGATCCATCAACTTGTTCACACGCTGAGCTACGGCGACGCGATCTCGACAGAGGTGCTCGCTCTTCAGTCGGCGCTCAGGGACCTTGGCCTTGAGAGTGAGATATACGCCCTTCATGAGCACAACCGACTCAAAGGGCGCTCTCGGAAGTTCGAGACTATCGGGGAGTGTGCTGAGGCGGATATTATTCTGCACTACTCCATCGGCTCTCCCTTAAACGACCTCTATGCCCACTGGAACCGCGGACACAAGGTGCTCGTGTATCACAACATTACACCGGCGAAGTGGTTTAGAGGGGTGAATAATCGAGTAGCGGCGGATATTGAGCGTGGTTTGTCGGATCTGCCAGCGTTATGCGCCCGCTCGCACCGTATTTGGGCCGACTCTCTCTTTAACGCACGAGAGATCGAGGCGCTCGGGTTTTCGTGCTCCGTCCTTGAGCTTCCTATCGCTCCTGAGCGGTGGAATCGAGCTCGAAATGAGGCGATGCACGCTCGAGTAACGCGAAAGGGGGGGATCAACGTCCTGCACGTTGGTCGGATGGCGCCGAATAAGTGCATCGAGGACATAATTAAATCGTTTTACTATCTCAATAAGTTTATCGAGCCCCACAGTACCCTCTGGCTGGCTGGGATTGATACCGATACCGAGCTCTATTCATTTTCACTGAGACGGTTAATTCGCAATCTCGGATTGGATGAATCGGTTGAGATTCTCGGTGGTCTTTCAGATGAGGAGATTCGGGCGCTCTACGAGGCGTGCTCGGTGTACGTGTGCATGAGTGAGCACGAGGGGTTCTGTCTCCCTCTTATCGAGGCGATGCACTTTGGGCTCCCAGTAATCGGCTACGCCGAGGGCGCTGTGTCGGAGACCGTGAGTACCGGTGGAGTGATAATTACCGAGAAACGACATTCTGAGGTCGGGGCGTTATTCCATTCGCTCTCGCTGTCAGGAGAGCTTCGAGATCGAACGATCGGAAACGGTCGTGAGAGGGTGAAAGCCTTCTCGTTTGAAAAGTTCAAGGCGAGGGTTCAGGAGCTGCTCACGGGCTCTGAGAGACAGCGAGAGGCTCACGGGGCATGATCTCAGTAGGTCTCGATCTTAGCGCGCTTGACCCAGGTTTTAAGTCGCATGCCCATCGTGGCATTGGCCGGTATGTTGCGGAGCTTCACAAATTTTTCGAGTCGTGCCGTGATACTGATGTTTCTGTTGGCTTCTTCGACCACGAAGCGCTTCGCCGTAACGGTATCGCCGACCGGGTCATGTCACTTGTGCCGTGTGGAAGAACCTCGCTGCGTCAACATGTAGTGTATCCACGGCGATTGCACCAAGGTGTCATGCGCGACTACTCCTTATTGCACTTCCCGGCGCACATGGACGCTCCCGCGTGGAGCTCGAAGCCCTATGTCCTCACCGTTTTGGATCTGATACCGCATGTCCTCAAAGAGCTGTATCAGGCTGATAAGCCTGGCTGGCGGTTTCGAATCGCGCGCGCGCTTGAGGTGATGGCTATTCGACAGGCCACCCTCATCCTGGCGATAAGTAAAACTACCGCGGACGATCTCGTCAGGGTGCTAGGGATTCCCCGAGAACGGATCGTTGTTACGCCTCTTGGGGTTGACCAGAGGTTTTTCGATGTAGCAAAGCGTCGACTCGGGTCCGTTGACGCGGAGGGATCTATTCGTTCGAGGTTGGGTATTCCCCGAGGACGGCCGATTGTGTTGTACGTCGGTGGTCACGACGAACGAAAGAATATCGGTAATCTCGTCGGGATAGTTCATCAGGCCGGTGTTGAGCTTCGTTCCCGTGGCAAGGCCCCGCCGCTTCTGGTCATGGCCGGACGAATTACCTCGGCGTCTGAGATTCAACGACTCGACTCAATGCTCCGTCGGTACGGGATGCAGAACGATGCTATATCGCTCGGATATGTACCGGATGAAGACCTCAAGGATTTGTACGCTGAGAGCACGCTCTTCCTCTTTCCAACGCTCTACGAGGGGTTCGGCTTGCCCGCATTAGAGGCTATGGCCGCTGGGCTTCCCGTTGTGGGATCGAACACCTCCTCCATTCCCGAGGTGGTAGGAGATGCGGGGCGTCTCTTCAACCCGTTGAGTGTTGACGATGGGGCCAAGGCCGTTATCGACCTTCTCGAGTGCGCTGACACGCGGCGGGCATTTACGGAGGCCGGGGTCGCCCGCGCTCGAGAGTTTTCTTGGGAGCGGACTGGTAGAGCAACGCTTGAGGGATACAAACGGGCCCACGATCTTCTCGTCGCGCGAGCAAGTCGCCGTGGTCACCACACTCAAAACGCAACGGATTCGGCGAGCGGACTCCCTTTATGATGATGCCCACGAAACGCTCGGCGACCGTGATAGAGCTACGACCTTGTTACGCGCATGGCGATGTGGGCCGGTCTTCGGCGCGGTCTGAGTGGATCTTTCTAGCTGGGTTGTGCGTCGTCGCGTTTCTCTTGCGTTTCGACTTCATGCGCGCTGGAGGCTTCGTTATCGATTCCGATGAGGCGATTGTGGGCCTCATGGCTCGACATATCGTTGAGGGTGGTCCTGTGCCGACCTTCTATTACGGTCAGCACTACATGGGCTCCCTCGAGCCGCTGTGCGCGGCGGCCCTCTTTTATCTTTTCGGTTCGTCGAATGTTACCTTGCAACTAACGCCGCTTCTATTCTCGCTAGCGCTTATCGTCCTGACCTATGAACTCGGGCGTGAGGTCGGGGGAGTGGTCGCCGCTAGGGTTGCCGCGCTTCTTTGCGCCGTTCCACCGGTGGCTTTGGTGGTGTGGAGTTACAAAGCACGGGGTGGTTTTATTGAGCTGCTCGTCATCGGAGCCTGGGCTATTCTCATGCTGCTCCGGTGGTTAAAGACCGATCCGTTGAATCTCCGCTTGCCTGCTGTTATCTCGCTCCTCCTTGGGCTCGGATGGTGGGTGAATAACCAGATTATCTATTTCATTGCCCCGATCGGCGCGATCGGAGCTCTCTATCTTTTTGGCTCGGTGCGATCTCGTCAGCTCGGCTTGTCACGGCTTCTCGCGGTGCTCATACTTTCGGGTGTCTGTTTTATGCTCGGCAGTGCCCCGTATTGGATCTACAACCTCGCGCGTGGGTTCCCCTCGCTTGGTATGTTCGGGTTCGCCTCTCCAAGCGAGATTGGAAGGTACTTCGTGGGGCTCTGGACCACGGCGCTTCCTATCATCCTTGGGGCAAAGCAGTTTTGGAATGCGGATCCCTCATTGAGCGGCGCCACAGTCGTCGTTTATCTGTTGTACGGCGTGGTCTTTCTGACGGTGCTGTGGTCACGACGGTGCTCGATCGCCAAACTGCTCAAGGGGGAGGTCGACACACGGGCTCAGGTCGAGATCTTTCTCATGCTCATCGTATGCGTGTGCGCGGTTTTCTCGGTCAGCACGTTCGGCTGGCTTTCGCAGGCGCCGCGCTATCTGCTGCCGGTCTACGTTGGCCTTTTTGTTGTCTGTGGAGTGTGGGCCAGCGCTCTCTTTCGGGTCTCCACGGTTCTTGGCGTTGGGGGCGTCTTGGCGGTCCTCGGTGTGAATGTTTCGTCCTGCTACTGGGGTGGTCGGGCGTTACCGGGAGAGCCGGTCGTCTTTCAGCGGGATCGGGTTCAACGTGACCATGCCGACCTCAATCGGGTGCTGATCTCCCTTGGCATCTCACTGGTTCGGACCAACTATTGGATCGGCTACCGCCTCGCGTTTGAGACGGGGGAGCGGGTGAAGTTCCTCGTCCTGCAGGAGCCTAGGCAGGTGCGAATTCCGGAGTACGAGCGATTGCCCGAGGGCGTTTCTCAAGATCTCGTTCCTTTGCTCCTCGTCCCAGCCGAGCGCGCTTCGTTCGTCGGAGCGCTCAGCCTGCTTGGCTATTCGTTCGATGAGCGGACGATCGGTGAATACGTCCTTATTTACAACCTCAAACGGCCCGATCTTCGCCTTGCCCCTTTGGCTAGGGCGGAGGTACGTCAGGTCAGTGGTTCTGGCGCGCATCCGGCTGGCGCCGCTCTTGATGGTGACCAAGGGACCCGCTGGGGCACCGGCGCTTCTCAACGAGAGGGCCAGAGCTTTGAGGTTAAGTTTGCCAACCCCCAGAGCATCTCCGCCATTGAGTATGACCTTGGTGAATGGTCGCAGGATTATCCGCGAGGGCTTCAGATTGATAGTGAGAATGCGCGAGGTGAGCGCGAAGTAGTGCTGACGAACGAGCAGTATCAATATCTCGTGGAGTTCTGGAAGGGGGGTACGTTCCGGTTTTGGTTCTCTCCCCGCGAAGCGCGGCGGGTCATCCTCTCGCAGACCGGCACCCATCCGATCCTTGATTGGTCTATCGCGGAGCTGCGCTTTTTTACCGGTTCGGTAACGAAGTCAGTTGCGGCGCCGAAGGGTTCTGAGGGATAGAGGGGATATGGGAATCCTCCGCGCCTGCCCTCCGTTTCTTCGCGTCGCACTCGGCGTCTCTCTGCTCGCCATCCTTCTGCTCTTCGTTGACCTTCGTGGGGTAGTGAACGCGCTCCTCGACGTTACCTCGGTCGACCTGGTTATCATCTTCGCGCTTTCCTTTGCCCTTGTTTGTGTGAGTGTTGTGAAATGGCGGCTCTTTCTGGAGAGGTTGGGGATCTCCGCGTCGGTCCTTCACCTCTTTCGTTTGTATCTGGTTGGGTACTTCGTAAATCTTATTATGCCGTCAGCCATCGGTGGTGATGTTGTTCGAAGCCTCTACGTTGGAAAAGATGTCGACAAAATGAGAGCTATGTCAGCGACCCTACTCGAGCGCTACACCGGATTCCTGGCGATGGTCACCATGGCGTTCGTTGCGGTGTGGTGGGCGCCTCAAGTAACGGATGGAGTCCTAGTGGCAACGGTGGC
>JAIXPR010000117.1 GCA_027486155.1 Pseudomonadota bacterium
CCCGAGGTCGGTGGTGAGAAAGCTGATATGTTCAGGGGTGTGTCCTGGGGTATGCACGACTTCGACCCGGATATTTCCAACCAGAAAGGTTTCACCATCCTTCACGAGGTGAACGTTTGGGCGATTCCCTGTCCACGTGTAGCTCCAATCGGGACCGCCCTCGGCGGAGAGGTAGAGATGGATCGATCTGTCACGAGCGAACTCTTGGCTGCCACTGACGAAGTCAGCGTGAATGTGGGTCTCGGCGACCGCTGTTATCCGCAGATTGTTTTCAGCCGCAATCTTCCTATACCGCTCGATGTCTCGTTCAGGATCGATAACGAGAGCCTCGCCGGTTTTTTGGCAGCCGACGAGGTAGGCGTACTGCGCGAGGTACGGATCGAATATCTGACGGAGTAGCATAGGACCTCCTAACGTGTTTTACATCGAGCAGCAGCTTGGTTTCGTGGCTGCGGGCTTGCGGTTGTTCCAGGGCATGCGAGCTAGCATCATCGCCATTCCGCACGTGTCTGTGACCCCCGCGAAAACGAGCCCCGCGCCTACGAACGCCGAGAGAAGGATCCAACCTGGGTTAGCGAAATAGCCCAGGAGGGCACCGACAACGACCATGGCGCCTGCCGCGATTCGGACCTGTCGCTCCAGTGAGATCGTCGCGCGCCCCCTGTTCACCGGTAGCCCCTCATTCTCCCACGCCTGCATTCCTCCGGACATGACCTGGAGACCCGACAATCCGTGAGCGGCGAGCTTCTCAGCAGCCTGGCGAGCTCGACCTCCCGAGCGGCAGATGAGAAACACGCTCCGCTTGCCCCGGGCGTGTCGCTTGACCTCTTCGGGATTCAGCTCCGTAAGGGGATGGAGAAGGGCGCCCTCAATGTGAGACTCCTCAAACTCAGCGGGGGTTCGGACATCCAGGAAGAGGGCCTCCGCTTGTTGTTCGCGCGCGGCGCGAGGGGATGTGGTCGCGATTGATGAGCTCTGTTCGCTAGCTATCTGTGTCATAGAATGTCCGTTATAAAGTGGTTGACGCCGCAACGATATATCTATATTACTATATAGTAATATGGCGATAAGAAATCAAGCGCAAAAGATGTCCCCACAAAAAAAAGGGGGAAAGGTGAAATTAACGGATGCTCACCTCGAAGAGGTCGCTCGCCTTTTTGGCATGTTAGCCGAGAGTTCGCGCTTAAAATTACTACGCGCTTTGCTCGAGCGGCCAATGACGGTCTCCGAGCTCATCGAGGCTACCGGCATGAAGCAGGGTAACGTCTCAAAGCATCTTGGAACGTTGACACTCGGCGGGTTCGTTGGTCGAGAGCGGGAGGGCAATTTTGTTCGGTACGCGATTACCGATCCTACGGTCGCGTCCCTCTGCATGCTCATGTGTTCACGCGTTGAGACCCATGCGCGTCAGCGGGTGAGGCAGTTGGCGTAACGGCGCTATTCGCCTGGCTCTCCGATTAAGGTCCTCTGCACGAATGCGGTCTTGTTCTGGATATGGTCCGAGACCCATGAGTCATCCCACCATTCGTTTGGTGAGACCGGTACGCCGTGGAGTCGAAGCTCGAAGTAGACCTCTTCTGACTGCGCGAGACCGGAACTTCCGGTTTGTCCGATCGGTTGCCCTTTCGTTACCTCCTCGCCAGGTTTCACGAGCGCGCTTGAGAGGTGAGCGTACAAGGAGGAGAGTCCGAAGCCGTGGTCTACGATGAGCGTCGTTCCGCTTAAAGGGAGGGTATCGACAAAGGTAACCCGCCCACTATTCGCCGCGACTACCTTCTGTCGGGTCGAGACTTGAAAGCGGGCTCCGAGGGCAGGGCCCTTCAGGAGCTCCTGGCCGTTGAGGGTGATCGTTCGTTGGTCACCGGCCGAATTTGAGGGGGACGATGAAACCGGCCGAGCGAAGGTGCCGCTCCACAGCTTTCGCCCCTCAGTTTGACTCAGCGGATCGCTCAGTACGCTCTCATCGTGTCGCCCCGAGGCTTTGATCAGGTATCGGAGGTCGGTCAGAAGATCTCCCGAGAGGCGAGCCTTGATCGATTCATTCGAGGGGTGAGATACAAGGGCGCTTTTCAGAGCCTCGCCCTTCGCGGTATCGAGCGCGAAGGTGAAGGCTCCCCACCTGCGCTGACGTGCTTTGTAGTTGAAGTGGGCCGTCGCGACGTTACCGATGGTATCTCGCGCGAGCAGGGACATGGCGTCCTTTGACTCGTTGAAGTCGTGGGGGATTGGAAAGAACGCGAGGTAGAGATCGTCGTAGCTCTTAAACGATGGATCCCAATACTTGGCCGGAAACCCGGGGTAGATAACGCCATCTGAGAACACACCCTGAGAGTCCGGCGATTTGCCGATAACCTTGTAATAGACGAGTTCGGAGCCACCGATGACGCCATTTTGCTGAGGAGTAATGACCTCGATGCGAGGCTTAAGGAAATCGACGACTAAGCTCTTCGTGATGCGAGAGCTGTTACTCCAGAGCGATTGATCGAAGGCCAAGATCTGCAGTTCCGCCTTGCCCTCCCGGAGTCCAAGCTCCTTCGGATTGAGTTGAATCGTAATATCTTGAGATTTAATGCCGCCGAGCGAACGTTTTCGCGCGAGCTCTCGGGGCTGGTTGTTTTGTGAGACGCGGACGAGGACCTCATCGAGTCCACTCCCTGAATCAGTGACCTTAAGAGCAAGCGGCACCGGATCGCCGCCGAGGCCGAGGGGCTCCTTTTCCCATGAGATGACCGGAGGGTCCTCCTCAAAGAAGGCGGGCTCAAAGGGATTGACCTTCGTAATATCGGAGAAGGCAAGCAGTCCCGCGCCCACAACGGAGAGAAAGAGGATCACCAGGAAAGCTAGAAAACCGCCAGCTCCTCTCTCTCTATCGTATGTCATGAACCGGTGTTCCTACGAGTTGTTGATGCGCTCTTTCACAACCTCAAGGGCTCGATCGACGCTGATACGCTCCTGCTTCGTGGTGTCACGATCGCGGATAGTCACAGTGTTATCCTCAAGGGTCTGATGGTCAACGGTTAAACAGTACGGCGTTCCCACTTCGTCGTGGCGAGCGTATCGTTTACCGATAGACTGCTGCTCGTCGTAGCTCGCGTTGATGCCGGCCTTGAAGAAGTCGGCGACGATCTTTCGTCCGACCTCTGGCATCCCTTCCTTCTTAAAGAGAGGAAGCACCGCCACCTTAAAGGGCGCGAGGCGAGGGTGGAGCTTGAGAAGAACACGAGTCTTCGTCTGTCCATCCGCATCGACGCCTTCCTCCTCGGCGTACGCGTCGCACAGGTAGGCGAGGCAGGCGCGAGTAAGGCCGGCTGCTGGCTCGATCACGTACGGAACGTAACGAACGCCTGGTTTGCCGGTCGCTGGGTCGATCTTCTGTTGATCGAAGTAGCTCAATTTCACCCCGGATTCCTCGGCGTGCTTGCTCAGGTCGTAGTCCGTCCGTGACGCGACCCCCTCAAGCTCATCCCAGCCCCATGGGTACTGGTAGTCGATATCGTAACAGTCGTCCGCGTAGTGAGCGAGTTCATCCTCCTCATGTTGGCGCAGGCGGAAGGCCGACTTGTTGTTCGCGTACCGTTGCCACCACGACATACGGGTCTCTGTCCAGTATTTGAGCCACTCCTTCTGCGTTCCTGGCTCGCAGAAGAACTCCATCTCCATCTGCTCAAATTCGCAGGTACGGAAGATGAACTTCTCGGTCGTTACCTCGTTACGGAACGACTTCCCTTGTTGCGCGATACCGAACGGAACCTTCATCGACATCGTTTGTTGCACGTTCAGGAACTGAACGAACATCGCTTGCGCTGTCTCTGGGCGAAGGTAGATGGC
>JAIXPR010000220.1 GCA_027486155.1 Pseudomonadota bacterium
CTGTAATTGCTTCTCTAAATCCTCTACAACATTTTGAAGTACCCGCATCTCCTCCGTCGCCATCTCGCGAAGGTCCGGATCAGTGGATGACGCCAAGAGCTCTTTACTACCAGCCAACTCCTCACTCGCCTTACTAAAGGAGCGATACGTTGTAACAAGATCCGTCAGATCTTTGTACTCCTTGGAATACTTTTGAAAGATATCTCTGTCAGAGATGATCTCAGGCTTTGACAACTGCTGGGCGAGCGACTCGTAGCGTTCCTCAACCTCTTTTAATTTATCCCACATGCTCATACGACTACTTCCGAACTACTCCGTCTCTAACAACGCCGCGTGAATATCTGAACGCATCGCCGAAAATCGCTTAGTCATTCCGTTCGCGACGCTGCCACTCATTAAAACTATGCCGATAAGATCTCGTTTCGGCTCGATGATAACGGAGCACCCAGTCGCGCTCGATATCGTGACCGCCTCTGGCGCTACTCCAGCCGCGGCCGCGCCCTCAGGAGACACGACTCCGTCGAAGCCGAGTCGCCAATCGGGATCGAATCCTGGAATGTTCGGCGCCATAAAAGCGCGAGCGACATCCGCGCTGATGATATCCGACCTGCCCTTTAAAGCCGCGAGGATCTCAGCGGCCCACGTCAGAAGGTCATCGGCTGTGCCGAAAAGCCCATTGTGGCCAGATACCCCGCCCATCGCCCAGGCATGTTCATCCCACACCTCTCCGCACACGAAGCGATTTCGTCGAGGGCACTCCCCCATCGGCGCGAAAACCTCAGTCATCGGCCGCACATTCTTACTGCGCACGGAGGAGAGTTCGATGAAGTTTAAACTTCGAAGTCCGAGCGGCGCGGCAACAAATCGAGAGAACGCCTTTTCCAGCGGCATGCCGGTTATCGCCTCACAGATCTCACCTAAGACGATATAGTCCGCGTCGCTTCGGAGCTGACGGGTTCCCGGCTCGTAGCGAGGTGGGAGCTTGTGGAGAAGATTGTAGGTGTATTGTCGCGCGCCACTACTTGAAAGAAGCCCGGGACGAGCCCCCTCGTGGGCGCGAAGGATCTCATCAGCAACACCAGTGGCTGTTCCGTATCCAGCGACATGCGCGAGTAGATGGGCCAGGGTAATCTGGGATCGTTGCCCCACAGCAAGCGATTGGACAAATCGAGAGGCTCGATCGAGAAGGTTAACCTTTCCTCCCGATATGAGGCGCATCATAAGGGTCGCCGTGCATACGACCTCAGTCAGGGTTCCCAGGTCGAACACCGTCGTGAACTCTAGAGGCCTAACCTCGGTTGCGCCTTTCGGGGACACCTTGTTCCCGCGACATAGCTGAACCGAGAAACGTCCGTGGTGAGCCGCGGCTACCAGTGCGCCACTCACTACCCCTTCGGAGAGCCCCTTGTCGACGATATCGGACACCCGAGCCGAAAGCCCTCCCCGCCAGCCTTCGCCGCCAGATGATTCAGAGTGTGTGGTGAGAGCAACGCTCATGAGTGCCGTAAGTCCCTAAAATGGATAGCTGAAAGTTGTCCGGGACTATAACCTTATTTCGAAGGGGAAATCTATAAATGCCGGTCCTAAGAAAAATCGCCCCCTCCCCCTTGAAATGATAGAGACCAGTGCGCATTAACAGAGCGCACCCAATCCCGTGTTGCTAACCCCGCTAATTGGGGTATTGTCGCGCGGCAGATGTCCCTGCGGACGGTACGGCGCTTCAAGCTGAACCGGTAGGGAGGTGCGAATACACGTAAGAATTAGGAAACCAAAGTGGCTTGTTAGGTAAGCCTAGTCCTTTTTTCTACATTCGGAGGTAAAGGTAATGAGCAGCAAGAAGAACAAGATCCGGCCGTTACAAGACCGTATCATCGTTGAGCGTTTGGCTCCTGAGGAAAAATCCGCTGGCGGACTTTTCCTTCCAGACAATGCACAAGAGCGCCCTCAGCGCGGACGTGTCGTTGCCGTTGGCAAGGGCAAGGTTCGTGAAGACGGATCTGTTAACCCAGTAGACGTGAAAGAGGGCGACGAGATCCTCTTCGGTAAGTACAGCGGCGTAGAGGTCAAGGTAGAGGGCGCTGAGCTCCTTATCATGCGCGAGGACGATGTACTTGGAGTTGTGCTGTAATTTAACCAGCTCACGACAAAACAATTTTTTATAAGTAAGGAATATCATGGCTAAGATTTTAGAGTTCGGCGCTGATGCTCGCGAGGAGATCCTCAAGGGTGTTAAGAAGCTCGCCGACGCGGTTCGCGTTACGATGGGACCAAAGGGTCGCGTTGTTGTAATCAAGAAGAGCTTCGGTGCTCCAACCGTTACTAAGGACGGCGTTACCGTCGCTAAGGAGATCGAGCTCGAAGGTTTCGAGGACATGGGCGCTCAGATGGTTAAGGAAGTTGCTTCTAAGACCTCTGATATCGCTGGAGACGGAACAACAACCGCAACCGTTCTCGCTGACGCTATCTACCGTGAAGGACTTAAGCTCGTTGCCGCTGGCCACGATCCGATGTCCCTTAAGCGTGGAATCGACGCCGCTGTTAAGACAGCCGTTGAAACCTTGAAGAGCATGAGCCGTTCGACCAAGGGCAAAGAGGAGATCGCGCAAGTTGGAACTATCTCCGCTAACTCTGATAGCGAGATCGGTGGCATCATCGCTGAGGCGATGGAGAAGGTTGGTAAGGAAGGTGTTATCACCGTTGAAGAGGCTAAGGGCCTTGAGACAACCCTCGAGGTTGTTGAAGGTATGCAGTTCGACCGTGGATACCTTTCCCCTTACTTCGTAACGAGCCCAGAGCGCATGGAAGCTGAGCTTGATAACGTTTTTGTTCTCATCCACGAGAAGAAGATCAGCAGCATGAAGGATCTCCTTCCTGTTCTTGAGCAAACAGCTAAGTCCGGCAAGCCACTCCTCATCATCGCTGAAGAGGTAGAGGGCGAGGCTCTTACGACTCTCGTAGTTAACAAGCTCCGTGGAACTCTCAACGTATGTGCTGTTAAGGCTCCAGGCTTCGGCGATCGTCGTAAGGCGATGCTTGAGGATATCGCGATCCTCACCGGTGGTAAGTGCATCACTGAGGACCTTGGCCTTAAGCTTGAGAACCTTACGCTTCAAGACCTTGGTAAGGCTAAGCGCATCGTTGTTAACAAGGACAATACAACCGTCATCGATGGCAAGGGTTCAGACGCTGACATCAAGGCTCGCGTTGCGCAGATCCGTCAGCAGATCGAGAACACAACCTCTGACTACGATCGTGAGAAGCTCCAAGAGCGTCTCGCTAAGCTCGTAGGCGGAGTAGCTGTTATCCATGTTGGAGCGGCTACTGAGGTTGAGATGAAGGAGAAGAAGGCTCGTGTAGAGGACGCTCTCCACGCAACCCGCGCCGCTGTAGAGGAAGGTATCGTTCCTGGCGGTGGAGTTGCTCTCATCCGCACCATCGAGAA
>JAIXPR010000025.1 GCA_027486155.1 Pseudomonadota bacterium
GATAACGCTCAGCTCCCTCCGCTTGTGCACCACATCGACGAGGAGCTCGAACGCCCCGTGCCGATCTATCGCCCCCACGGCTTCGTCACACGCGAAACGAAGCGAAGGTTTTCGCACCCGATCCGCAAGTGCGTGTATCGCGGCTTCTCGCACCATCGGAGGAATCGAGGACCGAGCTGGGTGTACGGTATTTACCAACAACGAATCAAGACCGTAGAGCAAGTGGGCGTCAACCGGAACACTCGGAAGCGCGCGTATAACCTCAGCAACCTCGGCTGGATGGTGCTCCGCCGACCGGTGAAGACTCATCATCAGCTGGGCGAGCAGCAGAGTTGGAGTAACATGCAAAGCGTTCTCTTTTTCCGACTCGTTTGAAACGTGGTAGAAATTTGTGGCTCCGATCGCCATCGCTCGATAGGCTTCAACGCTAAACGCGGCGCCGGCCAGATGAGGGGCCGCGGCGAATCCACCCAGTCGAGTGAGCGCCTGACTCGATACTGGTTTTCCTCGGGCAACCTGTTCCGTAACCGCATGACACGCCGCGGCGAGAAATCGAGGGAGCAATCCGTGTTCCAAAAACACAAAGGTATTAGTCTGGGGATCTTTAAGTCTCAGCAGCAGCAAGAACTCCTCAGGAGGCAGGAGATTCTGTCGCAACGCGCCAACCGCCGCGTCATAAAATCGCTGGGCGTGGTGAGTCACCTCCGCCTTCCGGGAAGGATCGTAGAGCACCTCAACAAGGTCGGTGAAACTCTCCTCGACCACAGGAGCTACACCGTGAGGAACCTTAGGGCCACGCGGACCTTCAGGACTAGGAGTGGGGCGGTTCATTGAGACCATACGAGTTACCCTCCGGGAGCGACATCACAGCCTCCGAGAGGGTACGGGCCTACAAGTTCTTAGTCAAAAAGGGTGTAGGTTTGAGTGGCTATCAGGAGCTATCTGCTAGGGGGTGCGAGGCTGGTCGAGGGATAGCACAGAGCTATCCCGCAAGCCGTTCCTCGCTTGTGTCGGTGCAGAATCTAGGACGCTCCACGGCGCAAGGGCCCTCACAAAAGACGAGCAAGATCTTTAGCCGCCTTCATGCGCACACCTCAGCCATCTCATCCGGAATACCCAGTCCGTTCCGCCCCTCATCACGTACCAGAGAACGAACCGCCTCTATCGTCGGCCGCACTATCCCGCGCCCATACTCACTACGCCACTTCCGCACCCAGATCCCCTCCTCTCGCTCGCGGTACTTGAGCCGACCTCCGAACGCCTCAAAGATCCACTTCATCGCGAGGAGCCGCTCAGGACTGAGCGCCCGCTCCCGCACCCAAAATTCAGCCGGATGAACTATCGGCCCCAACGGCTCCTGCGGTTCAGCCCCCTTCTTTCGGGATACCCGCGGATCGAGCTCGCCTTCGCGTAATTCGCGTGGCGGTATCTCAATGTGGAGCAGCTCATGAATGAGAAGGTGACGGACCACCACCTCAGGGGTGTCGGGGTGATTGAAGAGTGAATGGAGCACGATAACATACCGGTTCTCACTCACCTTGTGCACGCATCCGAGGTTCGGGATGTGCCCATAGTGACAGGAAACGTCGGATGAGAGTTTCGGAAACAGGGTACGCTCAATCTCCCTGAGTAACTCAGTGGTATCGAATCGAACGAGCTCGAGCTCTCCTTGTGAGATGGCGTCCATGGTGCCCTCCGTCTGATGGCGACAGTAGCTACCGCCACCTATCCGGTCAATATCGCGACGAAATGAGTATGGCCCAGGAGTCGACTATACCCCGGCAGTCCGTGGCATATTCTTTCGAGATGCTGTCTATACCCATCCCTCTCGGCCAGACGGGCGCCAACACTCTGACCGCACCAGAGACCTCCCGCACGGAAAGGGACGCCCCACTGCCAATCCACCCGACAGACTCGACAGTCAAAGATGGAATTGCAAGCGCTCCATAATGTTGAACCTCTCACCTCTTCCTCTCAAACTCTCGACGCTCACGCTCAAGCTCGGCTATCAGGAGACGCTCATCAGGCAGAGTCATACGATATTCGGATGCGAGAACTTTATTCGGAAGCCCCTCGAAAGCATACTTGGCTAAGGTCTCGCCCTTTGACGCGCAGAGAATCAACCCCACAGGGGGATTCTCGTCTCGGTGGGTCCAGTGCGCTCGAGCATAGTTGAGATAAAGGTGCATCTGTCCGATATCAGCGTGCGAAAGCTTGCCGAGTTTTATGTCGATAATAACCAAACATCGCAAAACGCGATGGTAGAGGAGCAAATCCACTCTAAACCATTCATTGTCTAGTCTAAGCCGCTTTTGACGCCCAACGAAGGTGAAGGCGCCACCTAATTCGAGCAGAAAGGATTCAAGTCGAAGCACGAGCGCGTCCTCTAAGTCGCTCTCAGAGTATTCATCCTTCAAGTCAAGAAACTCCAAAACGAGAGGATCCTTGATCTGCTCCTCCGGGGATGTACCCTCCGCTCCTCTGGACGCCCGTCCCTTTTTGAGCATCGTCGCCTTGTTGCGTGATAGAAGTGCCCTTTCGTAAAACTGGCTATCAATCTGACGAGCCAGCTGCTTCTCAGACCATCCCCCATGTAGAGCTTCCTGCTCATAGAAAGCACGGGCCGATATACTCCCCACGGAGAGCAATCGAACATAGTGCGACCACGGCAAGGAGAACCCGTCGATGAATTTCGCAGACGACTTCTGCGAAATTGGCCACTCCTGATAAAACTTCCGCATCAACAAAAGGTTCCGCTCGGAAAAGCCCCGGCCGAAACGAGCGGACAGATCTTTCGAAAGTTGCTTCAACACCGCTCGTCCGTATTGGGCTCGCTTGCTTCCGTGTTGCTCGTATTCAACGATACGTTGACCGATCTCCCAGTACGTCATCACCATAGCGGTATTTATCGCTCGAGCACTTGCTCGCCTCGACTGTTCGAGAAGATGGCTAACATCAGAAAACAGCGTCAAATATTTTGCGGTGTTTTGTGGCTTCGTCACCGACTACTCCTATGGGTGTAGAACGCCTCCAACAGCTTGAATGCTGGTTTGCTGGCACAAAGTCACTATTCGACGACGCAGGAGGAAAGTTGCGTATCGTATCCATAGGTGGGAGTAGGGAATGAAGACCTGGAGAATTCAACAACACCGCGGTTCAAACCGATGAAGGGAAGCCTCGAATTATCTGAGAGTAGCTTGAACGGCACCGAAACGTCACTTAATTCGCCTACACTTAGTTCCGCAAGCCTTATAGAGCTTCTTGATTAACTTATTCTGCGTTCCAGAGTAGGCAACCCACTCCTGACGATTCTTTTCGGTTGCGGCATACCGCGCATTGGCGTTGTCACGCTGGGTTGCCACTGCCGAGAGTGTGTTTAAGCATGTTGCGCCTGTGGACTCTACCGAGTTCACATAGTCACACATCGATTTCATGTACAGCCCGAAATTGTAGGAGCTCATGTTGTATTGGTCGCAGTCATACGAGGAGAAATATGCCGAGTGACAGCTGGTTTCGTATTCAGCGATGAAACATCCCTTCGGAACGGCATACGCGCCACGTGACATGAACCCCACCAACAGGGCCAGAACTATCTTCTTCATATTATAAACTCTCGCAAGCACTCCATACAGCCGCCCCACCCTAGCAGCCAGCCGCCCCCTACTCAAAAACGTGTCTCACCAGGTGAGTCACTCTACCCGTCATGGCCGAGCAACAGGGCACCAACATCTACGACCTTACATACGCTACACTGTGATATAGGATCCCTGACTCATACACCCCATGAAGGTCCCTATGCGACTACTTCACATACTCCTTCTCGTACTGCTCGTTGGCTGCGGCCCTGGCATCCGCTATCGACCGGGAGAGATCCCTGCCCCAACCACAACCAACCTCAATGACATCCAAGCCGGGCACCAGCTGCATGCGCAGATGGTCGCTCAAAATCCTATCCTTCGCGTTCCAATTCGGAAAAGGGATTACATACCCGGCCCGTCAGGAGACGGGCCCTCCGGTTCTTTGCAATACAGAACGCCAGTGGCTTATGCCGTCAGGGGCGCAAGATGGTCGCCCCCTCACCTACCTAGCACCACCAACCCGCGCCGAGATCTCCCTCGCAAGCTCCCGCACAAGCGCGCTCAGCGCAGCCACACGAGCTTCGCTTGAGGTGTCCTCTGCGGAACCGGTGAACTCAGAGATCGTCAACGGAACGGTAGCCACCGCGGTTCGATCGGCGCCGGTAGCCCAACGGGCTTTGAGGAGCGCCCTGCCTTCGTCGGTCACATCGAATTGGAGCACCTCAACTTGGAGCACCCGCGCGCCTCGACGTTGCGGGTACACATCTGAGGAGAAAACGTTACTACTCTTTAACTCGCGAGAGAGATCGCTCAAAAGCGCCTCTCTGAAATTCACGTCCGGATCTTCGATCCACCGCTCGTATTCATCGCGAGAGATCTCGTTGATGCCGGTCCTGACAGCGATGCGGGGGTCGTTGAGATATTGCGGAAATACTACGGACGCTACCTCGAGCTGAATCCCCTCAGAGGAGAGCGCCGGAGATGATTCGGCCTCCTGTTGGGAGGTGAGGGAATAGAATCGGGAGGGAGGCGAACGGAAGCACCCAACCGAGGTAAGCAAAAGAACCGTGAGAAGAGCTCGTTGTACCGTTTTCATATATCCTTACCGTTTTCCTCTGAGCAGCGACTCAGGGTGCTGCTCAAGATAATCAGCGAGTCGTCGAAGGGCGCGAGCTGAGTTCGATACCTCATCCATCGCCGCCGAGGTCTTTCCAATCAGCGGATCGCTCTGCTCGAGCGTAGACTGCAAACTCTTCAGCGTGCTCGTGAGCTGGCCGGACGCAACCTTGAACTCCTGAGAGAGCCCATCGGTCTTGGTGTCTAAGTTTTTCGAGAGCACCTCAAGCTCCTTCATCAGCGCGTTGAGGTTAGTGAAGGCGTCCTTTATATCATTCGATGAGAGGAGGTCCTCGATCTTCTCGATCGCCACGACCGTCTTCTGCGCGAGCTCAGCCAATGGGATCTGCTGCAGGGTCTCTTGCAACTTTTCAAGTGGTGATGGCGCGGTAGGGATCTCCTGATAGTCCTCATCGTCCGCCGCCATCAGCCGTATGGGAACCTCCGGCATAAAATCGAGCTGAACGAAGAGCTGTCCGGTCACGATACTATCCAATCCGAGCTGTGCTCGAAGCCCTCGCGCGCTAAGGCGTGAGACCAATCCCGGCTCGC
>JAIXPR010000111.1 GCA_027486155.1 Pseudomonadota bacterium
AACGGCGACAAGCACTGTCTGCACGGCTACTTTGCTCTTCTTACCCTGCGAGTTGATTGAGAAAGCCTTAACCTCTTGGGCTCCGACGGCAAGCTGCGGAAGGGTGATCTCCCACGTACCTTGCGGGGATACTACGGTTGTTCCGGCCTGAATGTCGTTCACTAAGATCACAATCGAGCTTCCGGGTTCACCCTCGCCTGAGAGTTTAGGCGCGAATCGGTTGACGACGAGAGGCTCGTCCGCCTTTCCAGGGAGTGCGATAACAGGTGGGGGGATCGGTGTTGAGGTCGCCACGGGAGTTGGCGTTTCAGTGGCGACAGAGGTTGGGGTAGCCGTCACGGTCGGAGTGGCCGTAGGCACCACAGGCGACGCCACCGAGGTATTCGTCGGCGTTGCCGTGCGTGTTGGCGTGGCCGTATTAAAGATCGGAGCTGACGTAGGAGTTCTCGTAGGGGTCACGGTAGGAGTCGATGTGTGCGTTGCTGAGGGCGTGAAGGTAAAAGTGCTCGTTGGTGTTGTGGTTGGAGTAAGCGTTGAAGTGTGCGTAGGGGTTGGAGTGTGCGTAGGGGTCGCTGTGGCAGCAGCGAGCACAAAGGAGTGATTCAACACGGTATCGTATCCATTATCGCCAGCGGAATGTTGGGCATGGCACTCCCCGATGAGCCCTATGAGGGCTACAGAGATCCCAAGTAATCGAACGGCTACGTTCACGATGTCGCTAAGCTCCAAAGATCGCTGGATGCCTACATACGGCTTAATCCAGCGCTATGAGGTCCGCTCAGAGAATCACTCCACAAGAGGTTGAGCCGGAACTGCATAGTCTCTTCCAATGGCTGGGGTCGGCAGAAAGCCTGAAAATCGTGAGACATTTGAGAGCTAATTTTGGGTTTTGTGCCCCATCGTCCGCCAAATCGCACCGCAACCACCTGACATGTCGTTACAGGAAGCTCCTATACCCTCCCTGTACGCCGCCTAAGTTTCAGGTACGAGAATGCCCCACCCCCACAGTTCCATGTCGATTGGCACGTAGGGAGCACCCTCATCCTCTCTCGCTGCGACGTGACCACGCATAACTCCCGCATTGAGGATCTCATCAGTATGGTGCGGCATATCGAGGCCTTGTCGACCTCACCTTACACACATGACACAGCGTGTACCGTTCGAACACTACGGCCATGAACGCTGGCGTCGAAGGAGGCTTTCATCGCGACCAACGTGGTTATCGCTGCTCTCGTCGACATCGTCAGGCTCTTTGTGTACGGAGGGACATCCGGTTTCACGGGTTTGTCGGAACCCTACCTCGTGGTATTTGCGTGTCTGAGCGCGTTACTAGGGGCGTTTTTCGGAGCCCGGCACATCCATAAGATCACCTTGCGAAGCATTCAGATCCTCGTCTCGGTTCTCCTGGTGATTATCTCGGTCGGATTGGTGACGGGGTTACTGTGGCTCTACCGACAGACCCGAGTGCGCCCAGTATACTCGCTAGACAAGTCCCGGCGCATTTGCAAGATTCTTCGCAGATTACGGAGATTCTCTCATCATGACATCACCATCACGTATCGTTGTGAAGCTCGGCACTCAGGTCGTAGTTGACCAGGCGACCGGTATGCCCGCGCTTGAGCGCTTGGCGACGATTATCAACGATATCGTCAAACTCAAAGGTGCGGGACACGAGGTCATTCTCGTATCCTCCGGCGCTGTTGGAATGGGGAGACAAGCTCTCAACATCAGTGGGCCGATCGACCTCCCTCGAAAACAAGCGTGTGCCGCCGTCGGACAGTCAAGGCTGATGGCGCTCTACGATCAATTGTGCGAAGCGGAGGGGGTAACTATCGCCCAAGTCCTGGTTACATCTCAGGACTTCACCAACCGCGCGTCGTACCTTAATCTCAGAAACTCGTGCGAACAGCTCCTCGAGCTAGGAACCCTTCCCATCTTCAATGAAAACGACGTGGTCTCTGTCGCGGGTATACGCGATACCGACACCAAAGCCGAGCAACGGAGCTTCGATGACAACGACAAGCTCTCCGCGCTCGTGGCGGGCAAGCTCTCGGCTCAGACTCTGATTATCTTGACGAACGTCGATGGAGTCTTTACGGATAACCCAGCTACAAATCCGGCGGCCCAACCGATAGTTCGCATTGACACCTTACAACACCTCTCCTCCATCTCATGTAACGGCACGTCAAACTTGGGACGAGGTGGCATGAGGTCTAAGTTGGAGGCAGCCAAGATAGCGGCGTTGTGCGGCGTCACTACGATCATCGCCTCAGCGAACCGCACAACTCCTATCACCTCGGCGCTCTCTGGAAGGGTCGGAACGACGGTCTCTATTGAAACCTCATCCGCTCCATCATCACTCTCAGGGCGAGAGCGATGGTTCGCTCTATCCTCGGGCTTCTCAGGAGTAGTTACGATCGACCTCAAAGCGAGGGAGAGCCTTGAGCGCGCCAGTAACAGCCTCCTGCCGGTGGGAGTTGTTCAGGTAGATGGCGACTTCACGGTTGGAGAGGTAATCAACATCGTTGATACAAACGGCCACGAGGTGGGCCGTGGCATCTCAAGCCAAAATTCCGACACTCTGCGACGAATAGCGGGCATGCGAACACAACAAGCGAAAAGCGTCCTCTCCGCGGAAGAGAAGGAAGAGGTAGTTCATCGAGATAATCTTGTCATCTTCTCTGAGGCCGCCGATGTTGCGTAAATCCCTTCAAAACCTTCAAGAACACTCCCGAAAGGCGCGACTGCT
This sequence comes from Pseudomonadota bacterium, assembly GCA_027486155.1. GTDB lineage: Bacteria > Bdellovibrionota_C > UBA2361 > UBA2361 > OMII01 > OMII01. The sequence continues at coordinate 2,750 of JAIXPR010000111.1, forward strand.
TTCAGGAGAAACGCGCTCACAGATGCTGCGCGCCCTGGCGGACGCTATCACGACACACACTCCCTACCTGCTCGCGGAGAACGCCAAAGATTGTGAGGAACATGCGTCCCTCCTGCCGCCATCCCTAGCCCAACGCCTCACATTGACCGAAGAGAAGATCGAAACGCTCGTGGCGGGACTGCGAGACCTAGCGGCAAAACCTGATCCTGTAGGACGTGAGCTCGCGCGGACCGAACTGGATGAGGGGCTTGTACTGGAAAAAGTGTCGATTCCTCTCGGCGTGTTCTGCGTCATCTTTGAATCGAGACCGGATGTCCTCTATCAGGTACTCGGTCTCGCCCTTCGAACGGGAAATGGCGTGGTTTTGAAGGGAGGTCGAGAGGCGACCCATTCTAATCGAGCGATGTGCGGCGTGGTTCAAGAGGCGTTACGACAAGCCGGATATCCTTGTGACTGGTTTTTATTGATTGAGGGAAGAGACTCGGTTGACGAGATCCTTCGATACGATGACCTCATCGATCTGGTTATTCCGAGGGGCTCCAACGAATTTGTTCGCTACATTCAGGAGCGATCTCGTATTCCCGTTCTCGGACACGCCGCTGGGGTCTGTCATCTCTATGTTCACTCCTCCGCGGACATCGCCAAAGCGATCCAGATCATCGTCGACGCGAAAACCCAGTATCCGGCGGCGTGCAACTCCGTAGAGACGGTACTTGTTGATGCGTCGATCGCCGCTACCTTTCTTCCCCTGCTTCATCAAGCACTCCTCAAGGCTGGTGTGCGAAGCAGAGGATGCCGCGAGACTTGCGACCTACTTCGGATATCAGACACGGTAAAAGATACCGAGTGGAGCCTCGAATACAGCGATCTCATCCTCGCGATAAAGGTGGTATCGTCACTTGGTGAGGCGATAGACCACATCAATCGCTTCGGTTCGCGTCACACCGATGGGATTCTCGCGCAGGATCACGCCGTCTGCGAACATTTTACCTCCGCGGTCGACTCTGCAAGCGTGTTCGCCAATTGCTCCACTCGATTCGCGGATGGCTACCGATTTGGCCTGGGCGCCGAGATCGGCATCGGAACGGGAAAGATTCACGCGCGTGGACCGGTCGGCATGGAGGGACTTCTCACCTACAAGTACATCCTGCGCGGAGATGGTCACGTCGTGGCGACCTACGCCGGGGAGAGCGCGAGAAGGCTGCTGGTAAGACCGATCCCGTAAAGATGCCGAGCTCGCAAACGTGCGCGTTAACGCGGGGCAAAGTTAGCCTACGAGTAGGTGTTACCTCGCTTCTCTATACCTGAGCTACCTGGCGCTTCTTCTCTTGAACGGCGTCCTCTTGTTGAGGAACGCTCTTAGGAAGCTCACTCTTGCGCATACGAACAAGGAGGTCCTCGATAAGCGTTCGATTCGCCGAGAGCAGGTCCGCGAGGATGCCGAGCACGAACATCTGCACGGCGATAACGACACACACACCGCCAACCACTACGGACTGAACAAGTCCCGTCCCCTGCCCCTGCCGAATGACGTAGTAATAGCAGAACCGCGCCAGAAGGAAGACTCCGGGAATCAGAAAGAGCGCCGAGAACAGCATGAAGGTGCGAAACGGTTGATACAGGGTAACCATTCGTAGAATGGTAGCGCCTGACTTTCGAACCTTCGCGAAGAGGCTCGTGATAAGGCGTGAATCTCGAGTTTTAGCGTTGACCGAAATCGGAACCCACTCAACATCGAGTCCTTTTTGGTGCGCCTGGATAAGAGTGTCGACGGTATAGGTGTAGTTCGTCAGAACGTGAATCTTCAGGAGAGCTTCGCGACTATACGCGCGGAAGCCACTCACTGCGTCCCTCACTGGCAATCCGGTGAGAGATTCGATAACACCACTGCCAAGCACCTGCAGCCGCTGCTTGATCCAAGAGAACTCCTGGACCTTGCCGGGGGAACGATCGCCAATCGCGATGTCAGCTTTTCCGTTGACGATCGGTCGAACGAGATCAGCGATGTACCGAGAGGGGTACTGGTTATCACCATCAGTGTTCACAACGATATCAGCGCCCTGCTTGAGCGCGTGATCGATACCCGCTCTGAACGCCCGTCCTAGCCACCGCCGATTGACACGCCCGGCGGAAACGATGTGGTGAACTCCCAACGCGCGCGCTACCTTCACGGTGTTGTCGGTGGAACCATCATCGATGATCTGATACTCGATGACATCAATACCCGGAATGTGTTTCGGCATACCCTCAAAGACAAGGGGGAGGGTCTTCTCTTCGTTAAAACACGGGATCTGGATAATGAGCTTCACGGGCAGTTCCTTTACGGGTTCGAGGGTACACCAACTCTCTGCTCTACTCACGCCATTGGAGGGAGATTTTGAGAACGATGATACCGTAAGTTAGCTGAAGATGGTCGGGGCTAACAGGGGCTCGTTGCGACAGCCTCGCTACTCCCACTACCCCGAGGGACCTCCCAACGTGGCGGTAAGCAATTAAATTGATTGCGTAAAAATATCCAAAGGTGGGTAAAGAGGCTGGCCCCAGGGCCCTCAGTCAACGCTCCAGTTTTTTAGCGAAGGTCGCAAGGGTGCGCAACAGGCACCCACCTTGCCCCCTTGAGACAATTACTCCCTATCCCAATGCAACTCCCAGGAGCCGCCGATCTTGCGAATACACTCCTCCCACTCATGCCCCGCGGCCGACGCGCACCGATGAGCGATCTCTCTCCTTACAGCCTCCCACTCGATGTCGTTCAATATAATGAATTTGTCGGATGGCGCCTGACCTGTATACTCAAGGAATTCAGGGGTCACCACCTGAAACGTTACGATGTCCGTTTCGCTCGAGTCCTCTGCTCCTATCTCGGCTTCAACCGATACCACGCAATCTTTGGGATGAGAGGCGAGAGAGCTCCAATCAGAGAGATATCGACTGGTGAGCGCGAGAAGAACCGGCTTCATACGGATACCCTACGATTAAGCGTGTCAGCGGAACGCCCTCAACGGGAAGGCCTACCTCCCTTAGGGTACGCCTCATATGCATGGCTCTCCAAGAAAAAGTTAGGGCTTAGACGTAATACGTGGGAAACAAGTAACAGCGAGATAACTCAACCTGCTGTTTTTAGACACTTACGTGCCAATTATCCGCTTCCGTTGGCGAGCCCGTTCACGTGGAGACCACAACTCATCGCAACCCAGCGAATCCGCCGACGCGCCTACGTTGTTGGCTTGCACGTTCAAGGGATTGAAACTGGGGGGCACGCCAGCCACACGCGCGAGGAACGAATGCGCAACGTTTCTTCAACAGTATAGGTCGGTCGACCGATGTGCTCGGGCGGCTCACGACCACGATCAACACGCGAGAGTCGCAAGCAACCGGGTGTTACCGGACCGCCTCGTATCCACCGTGTACTCCACCTTTCGAGTACACGATCTGGTAGAGCTGGACCATCCGAGCCGTGAAGAGCGCTTCACACCCCTTAAGGTAGAACTCCCACATCCGGCGGAACTCCTCGCCATACGTGTCTCTCAGTGACGGCCACGAGGATTGGAAATTGGCCTCCCACGCATGCAAGGTCGTGGCGTAATCGGCGGAGAAATTGTGAAGGTCCTCGACAACAAGATTCCCACGCGCTGGGTCTATAAGCGATGGAAACGAAGGAATCCATCCATTCGGGAAGATGCGGTGTTGCAACCACATAATAAACTGATCAAGCGCCGCGCTCGAACGCAACGAGAAGGTTTCCGCCGAGATGACCTGCAGAGCGAAGAGTCCCTTATCCGCGAGGCAACGCTCTACCATTGAGAAGAAAGTCGGAATGTTCTTGCGTCCGACCGCCTCGATCATCTCTATCGATACAATTCGATCGAAGACCCCGGAGAACGTTTGATAATCCTGTATCAGGATCTCAACAGGCAGCCCGGCGCACCGCTCACGGGCAAGCGCTGCCTGCTCCTTCGAAACCGTTAATCCAACGACCGAAACGCCGTAGTTCTTCGCCGCGTGATAGGCGAAGTTTGCCCATCCACATCCGATGTCAAGAACTCGCATACCGGGTTTGAGCTTCAGCTTCTTGCAGAGGAGATCGATCTTATGAACTTGGGCTTCGTCAAGCGTGCGCGCGTTTCGCCAATAGCCACAGGTGTAACTCATGGAGCTCTTGTCGAGCATCTTGGAGAAGAGATCATTGCCAAGGTCGTAGTGACGCTTGCCTACCTCAAAAGCGCGCTTACCCACCTGAAGATTCATCAGACGATCCTTTACCAGGGAGGCCAGCAGCCTTGGGCTAATTTTTTTCAACGTAACCGGAACACGCCTATCACCGGTCATCAGGCGAGAGAGCAGCTCAAAAAGATCGGTAGTCCCCCACTCCCCTTTGATGTAGGACTCGCCCAGCTCATAGAGACCTCCTCGATTCGCCCTTTCGGCAACCTCTGGGGAAACCACAAGTGGTTGTCTCTCATCACTTGAAACCGGCGAACGCTTCTCTGCAACCTGCATGCGATACTCCTCTTGTGAATACGGAAGGTGTCTATCGAGTGCTCCCCCTGGCCTTCCGTAAGATAGAAAGGAGCCCGAGGCGAGCCTTGTGGATGATATTCTGTCTCGACCTAATAGTATAGGAGCTCGTCGGCTCCGGTCGTGGATACACTGTGGCGCGAGCCTTAAAGAAGAGCTTCATCGCTTGTCCGTGGATTCGAGGCATGGTCAGCAGCGACGTTATGGGGAATTTTCTAAGGGTTGCGACTACTTGCCTTCGAGATAGCGGCACACCATCCCCTCGAAGACACGCGGCAAAGACCCGCTCTCCATCCTTGTGCAGGTCAACTCGAATTGAGAGATGATCCCCCTCCGACTCAAGAACGACCTCATACGTGCCCTCCATATTAAAAAATGGGGAAACAAAGAAATCCTTCGAGAAGTTCCATGCGACGGGCATCGCTTGAGGTGAGCACACTAAGGGATACACATGGGTTTCACCGAAGGTATTATTCACCTGCGTGATCAGTCCTACCACCTGGTCGTGCGCGTCAAAACAGGCAAAGAAACTGACGGGATTAAAGACATACCCAAAGTACCGTGGTGAGGTAATCAACGTAATACGCGCGGGAGGTTCACGGTGCCCATGACTGACAAGCACACGCTCGACCTTCTCTCGTAAACTCCCCTCTCCCTGCAAGTAATCGGCGGAGCGAACGCTAAAGATAGCGCGCTTCTCGTAGGCCAACAGACGCGGAGCCACCGCCAGTGACGGGAGCTCATCAACATCAAACGCAAAGGTGAAGATAGGATAGTTGAAAGAGTGCTCCCGCGGACCTTTTCGCCAGTGGTCAACCGAACCCCATACTATCCGAGACCTCATAGATCGATACCCATCTGCCGTGTCACGTGGAGCGCCGAGATAACTCCGTCCTCATGGAAGCCATACCTCATGTACGCTCCGCAGAAATAGGTACCGCGAGTACCGTTGAGCTCTCGAATCGCTTTCTGGCTGATGGGCGATTGCGGTGTATACACAGGATGCGTGTATTCGACCTCGTAGAGCACGGAACGGGAATCGATTGCATCGTTGCCGTTGAGCGTAACGAAATAATCCCGCCGAGCCTTCAGTCGCTGCAGCTTGTTCATGTAGTACGTGATGGCGACCGGAGAATCAACCCGAGCGTCGCGACGGCGCCGATAATTCCACGCCGCCCACAGACGTCGCTTCGGTCCCAGCACCTTATCGTCTGTGTGCAGAACGGTTCTGTTACGACTATAACTCCAGCTACCAAGCGCAGACCTCTCCTCCGGGCTCGGATCGCCCAGGAGCTTTAACGCTTCGTCAGCGTGGGTCGCGATGACAACCGCGTCGTACCGCTCCGGCTCAGCGCCGTGGAGGGCAAGTACCACACCATTACCCTCACGGGTAATAGCTTGAGCGGCCGTTCCTACGCGAAGCTCTCCCGTAAATGCTCGCCTAAAAGCTTTAAGGTATGAGTGGCTGCCTCCAACGATCGTTTGCCACTGCGGCCGCTTACTCATCTCAAGCATTCCGTGGTTCTGAAAGAAGGTAAAGAATGAAAGCGCCGGAAAATCAAGGGCGTTCATATCCGGAGTGGACCAAATGGACCCAATGAGGGGCGCCAGGTAGTGATCAAAAAAGTACTGACTTGTCCCAACGGAACGCAGATAATCGCCAAGCGGTTGCTCACCAATCCGTCCATCCCGCAAGTCTTTCAACGCGCGTCGATTAAAGCGTTGCTGCTCGATCACCATCCCCAGAAACTTCCCATTAAGAAGGTTCTCGGGCGCCATCAGGAATTCCTTAATGGAGGGTCCCATGTATTGGAGTCCGGTCCGCTCGCAGGAGAAACCAAATGACATGTCGGAGTCCTGGCGCTCGATGCCCAGCTGATCGAGGAATTTGTAGAAATTCGTGTAGTTTCGGGGATTGCAAACGATGAAGCCGGTATCCACGGATAGTTCAGGATTAAGTGGATCGTGGACAACCCGGGTGTTCGTGTGCCCCCCGAGATAGTCATTCCTCTCTAGAAGGGTTACTCGGTGATGTCGCGAGAGGACATAGGCCGCGGTTATGCCGGAGATGCCTCCCCCAACAACAAGGATATTTTTGCTCGTTTCGTTTACCACAGTTGGTTCACTATCTTTTCATACACCGGCGCCGGGAGAAATTTCCCGAGCCCCACGATCCAGGAGAAAGGGACGGGGAACGCAATCGTTCGTTTCCCTCGTTCGATCCCATTACAGATAATCTTCGCCGCTTTCTCGGGGGATATCAAAAAAGGCATGTAAAAATCATTTTTATCGGTAAGGGGGGTCTTTACGAATCCAGGATTAACAATCGAGATCGTGATCCCCTTCGGCTGCAAATGAAACCGAATACTCTCAAGAAAATGGATAAGGGCTGACTTGCTGGCGCCGTAGGCCGCCGCTCGAGGGAGCCCCCGATATCCGGCGAGACTCGCCACTGGCGCGAGGTATCCCTTACCACGAAGCACCATGCGCGGAATGACCGCCTCCAAACAGTGAAGCACCCCTCCAAAGTTGAGTTGCATGATTGAGAGGTACTCCGCGCTGTCGAACTGCTCCGGCTTGGTGAAGAGATGCGTTCCCGCGTTCGGAATGGCGATGTCGATAGGCCCGATATTCTCCTCAATCGAGGCCACAATCCTCTTCATCTCCTCAAGGTTGAGCACATCTCCGGGATAACTGTACGCATTTCCTCCGGATGCCGAGATCGTAGCGACCATCCCGTCCAAGATCTCTTTTCTTCGCGCGGTGATCGCGACCCTGGCCCCTCGACGGGCTAACTCATACGCCAACGCCTCCCCGATACCGCTACTAGCTCCGGTCAGCCACACGCACTTTCCTGTAAGGTCGATCTTCGTCACGAGCTTTTCCTTATTTTGAGGTCTTTCGTCCGGTAGAGCATACCCCGTAGACTGGGGGGTAGGGAAGCGAGGCAAAACCCCACGTAAACGTGCTCGTAACCGTGAACGTAAACGTACCTGGAATAAAAACACCAACGTTTTCGGGTACTTTGACGTTTACGAGCACGTTCACGTGTCGGCGTCCTCAATTAAACTACTAGCAAGCTTTGACTCGCTTCCCTAGAAAGCCACCCGGAGATACCTATGAACGATACCCAACAAAAGTTTGTCAGGACGGTTTTGTGGGCCAGCGCGGCCTATTTCGCTATGTGCGGGCTTTCAGCGATCTTCTATCCCGTTTCATGGCTGCTCGTGTCGAGTTTGCCTACAACAGCCCTCTCGTCCGAGCTTCAAACGGTCTTTGGCACCTTAGGGGGATTTCTCCTAGCGCTCGCTTTCGGCGCCGGCATCGCGGCTCTCCATCCAGGTAAGCACCCGGGGGTTATATTTACCCTAGTTTTGGGTAATGTTTTTGATTTCTGCGTCACGCTGAAAGCGGTGGTTGCTCACCAACTGCCGATCCTTAATGGGGGACTCTTCTTGGCTGTCGCTATGACCTGGGCGGTCCTCCTCGGGGTGAGCTGGTTATACGTGAAACGAGCCCACCCTACACCTTGATCGGTTCGATGGGACCGGTCGGAAGGAGGATCGTGAAACGAGCTCCCTCATGCGGTCCGGAGGTCAATTCTATCTGTCCATGGTGAAGTTCCACGATCCTTTGAACGATAGCAAGCCCGAT
>JAIXPR010000125.1 GCA_027486155.1 Pseudomonadota bacterium
ACCACTCCGCGCCTATCGTCGTCGCGAAGGGAACCGACTTCATCGCGCAAAGAATTAGAGAGATCGCGAAGGAGCACAACATCCCAATTCTTGAAAGAAAGGCGCTAGCGCGAGCGCTTTTCGCCTCTACCGAGGTAGGTAGCGAGATTCCTCGCGATCTCTTCAAAGCGGTAGCGGAGGTTTTAGCGTTTATATACAGGCTCAAGAGGCCTCGTCCCCGTGGAACGGCATCATCATAAAGGTTTGTAAGGTATGACGACATCAGCTTTGGCGACGGCCCCCACATCCTCAAGGTACAACCACTTGCTCGTTCCCGCGGCGATCGTCGGGATCTTGGCGATCCTGATCTTCCCATTGCCAACGGCGATCCTGGACGTATGTATCGCGCTGAATATCGTCGTTTCGCTCATTATTCTCTTTACCTCTTTATATGTTGAGAAGCCCCTTAAATTCTCATCATTTCCGGCGATCCTACTGGTAACAACTCTTTTTCGCTTGGCCATGAACGTCGCCTCAACCCGTCTCATTCTTTTGAATGGAAGCACCGGTATGGACGCGGCCGGGCACGTTATTCAAGCGTTTGGGCAGTTCGTGGTTGGAGGAAACTACGTTATCGGAATCGTGATGTTTATTTGTATTAACCTAGTGAACCTGAAGGTGTTGACGAAAGGTTCCTCACGTATCGCTGAGGTCGCCGCTCGATTCACGCTTGACGCGATGCCAGGTAAGCAGATGGCGGTGGATTCCGATCTCAATATCGGACTCATTACCGATAAAGAGGCCCGAACCCGGCGTAAGGAGTTGGCTCAGGAGGCTGAGTTCTATGGAGCTATGGACGGTGCCGCGAAATTCGTCGCTGGAGACGCGGTAGCAGCGCTCTTTCTCGTCGCGATTAATATCGTCGGTGGATTCCTTATCGGCATCGTCCAAGCCGGTATGGATTGGAAGGAGGCAGCCCAGACCTACACGATCCTGACCATCGGTGAGGGTCTTGTCGCGCAGTTGCCCTCTATCATCATCTCCGCCGCGGCGGGTCTTATCGTCGCGCGAGCGGCCTCGGGAGAGGACCTAGGAAATGAGCTCGTGGGACAGTTGGGGCAGAACGCCAAGCCGTTATTTCTTACGTCGGGTGTGTCTTTCGGTTTGGCGATCCTGCCGGGCCTTCCGTTCGTTCCTTTCATGCTTCTCGCTGTGGGAACGGGTGTCCTTGGCTTCATGAAGCGAAACGCCGCGGAAGCGGTTCGCCTCAAGACTGAAGCCGAGGAGAAGACCAAAGTGCCGGAGACCGCTGGACCGAAGCCCGGTAGCACCGAGGAGGTTACTACTCTCTTGGCGGTGGATACCCTTGAGCTTGAGGTTGGGTACGAACTTGTACAGGTGGTTGAAGGAGGTGATCTCGTTGAGCGAATCCGATCTATTCGACGACAGTTCGCTATCGATTACGGATTTATCGTCCCACCTATCCACATCCGGGATAACGTTCGTATTAAATCAAATGAATATCGCTTCATGTTGAAGAATACCGTTGTCGGATCCGGTGTTCTTAAGCCTCATTATCTGCTCGCGATGGATCCCGGTAATGTGAGCAACCCTGTTAATGGCATTCCAACCAAGGAGCCTTCCTTTGGACTTGATGCTCTCTGGATCGCGGAGGTTGACAAGGAGCGGGCGCAGTTTTCTGGATATACCGTCGTTGATCTCTCTACTGTGGTGACAACGCACATCACCGAGCTTGTTCGTTCGCATATGCACGAACTCCTCGGCCGCCAAGAGGTGCAACACCTTATCGACACGATGCAGAAGCAAGCGCCGAAGGTTGTTGAGGAGCTTATCCCTGGAGTTATGACGATCGGCGCTGTTCAACAGGTTTTGGCTAACCTGTTACGAGAGCAAGTGAGCATACGGGACCTTCGCACCGTACTGGAGACTCTGGCGGATTGGGCTCCATCGGTGAAGAGCCCGGAGAAGTTGGCGGAGTTCGTGCGCCGTAAGTTCTCAAGAGCAATAACCGCGAAATACACCACCCCCGATGGCGTTCTTCCGCTGGTCAACATGACCGGCGGTCTTGAGCGTGAAATGGGAGAGGCTTTGCAGCAAACAGATGAAGGTTCCTTCCTCGCTCTCGAGCCAGGTCTCGCTCAGATGATTATCAACAAGCTCGCGCGCGCCTCTGAAAAGTTTGGAGAGATCGGCCAGACTCCTGTTCTTCTAGCTCCAGCCCATCTGCGCCCAGCTGTGTTTAATTTCGTGGACCGATTCGCACCGGGCTATGCGGTCATTAGTCATAACGAGGTTGCTCCTAACACGAAGGTGCAGTCCCTCGGTGTCATCGGCTTAGACGAGTAGGAGAATCGGCAAATCGGGGAAAGGGACACGGTTTTCTGAAATAAGGGATGAAGTGACAAAGGGTTAGGCGTGCTGCCCGGTGTCGTGAAGGGTTTGAGGAAGATAGACGAGTCAGAACGGCGGGAATATGAATCAAAACAAGGAGCATAGAGGCATGGAGCAGGCACCAGGGACACGGATAACCATGGAAAAACAATTGAAATCGTTAGGTAAAGCGTCACGTGCGGTTACGCGTGTCATCAGCGTGACGAGTGGAAAAGGCGGTGTTGGAAAGACCCATACCGCAACTAACCTAGCGATATCATTGGCTTCGTTGGGGTGTTCCGTCTTGGTGCTCGACGCCGATCTTGGATTGGCCAATGTAGATGTGCTCCTGAATCTAAAGCCGCAAGGAACTCTGCACGATGTACTAAAGGGTTCGCTGCGGCTTGACGATATTCTCCTTGAGGGGCCTGGAGGCATTTCTATTATTCCGGCCGCAAGCGGTGTGGAGGAGCTGCATGAGCTTCGGTCTGAGGAGAAGTTACTGTTGTTGGAGGAGATAGAGAGGATCGCGTATCGGTACGACTATCTTCTCATCGACACTCCGGCGGGCATTGGATCGGACGTCATGTACTTCAACAGCGCGGCAGCTGAGGTGGTTTGCGTGATTAATGGTGAGCCGACATCTCTCACTGATACGTACGCGCTCATCAAGGTTTTGAGCACGACGTATGGTGAAAAGAATTTTTCGGTAGTGGTGAACAACGTTGCTGATGAGACAGAAGCGGCGGCGGCATTTAGAAAGTTGACCCGAACGGTAGAGAGGTTTTTGAAGGTTAAAGTGCGGTATCTCGGATGGGTTCCGGCTGACGGAACAGTTCGAGAGTGTGTGATGCGGCAACAGGCTATCTCAGCGGATTTCCCGTCGAGTAAGGCCTCGTTATCACTGGCTGCGATAGCCCGCAAGGTAGCTGAGCAAAAACCTGAGGGAACGGTGAAAGGAGGAATGCAATTCTTCTTTCGACAACTTCTGGAGATGACGTCGTATGGCGAAGAAGCAAGCTGCTAAGGTGAGGGGCGCGCGAACCAGACGGTTCACGTTTTTAAAGACCCTCTGTTGTGTGACGATCCTGGTGGCGTGTTGTGTTTTGTTTATCGGCGGCGTACGCGAAGGGGTGCGGACGAGCAAGATCATCTATCACTGTGTGGCTGCGTCACTCGGGATAGGGTCGGTTTTTGGAGTCGCGCTCTGGGCAATGACGAACTATGAGGAGATAAACGGTGGTCAAGCCTAAACGTTCAGCCGTAGAAGCGTATAGAAATATCGACGAGTTCGAGCGCGAAGAGCTTATTCGTAGCTATTTGCCGCTTGTCAAAAAAGTTGTGCACCGTCTGTCGGGGCGCCTTCCTAAGGATGTCGATCTTCAGGAAATGCTCAACTCCGGAATAATCGGACTCGTAGACGCTCTGGAAAAGTACGACTCCAAGCACGAGACAAACTTCAGCACGTACGCCCAGTTCCGTATTCGGGGAGCGATTCTTGACAGCTTCCGTTCTCAGGATTGGTTGCCTCGCTCGCTCCGTTTTAAGTCGCATAAGATCGAGCAAGCATATCACCGTATTGAGCAACGACTGGGACGCCCCGCCTCTGACGAAGAGGTAGCGAGTGAGCTCGGTGTCTCCATCGAGGAGCTTCAGGGCCTTCTGGGAGAGGTTGGAAGTATAGTGATGTTGAGCTTTGAGGAGCTCGGCTTTGGCCATGGAGAGGAACGCTTCCAAGCTGAGGATTGGCTCGCGAGTAAGGGGCAGGATCCATTAAACCGTTTGCTTGGGCATGAGAAGGTCGGTGTGATTGCCCGAGCTCTTGACCGTCTCCCAGAGAAAGAGCGATTGGTGATCAGCCTCTACTTCTATGAGGAGCTGAACCTTAAAGAGATCGGTGAGATTTTGGGAGTTACAGAGTCCCGCGCCTCTCAGATCCGTTCTCGAGCTCTTATCCGTCTTAAGAACTATTTACGCAAAGCGGTCTAAGCCGCGCGCCTCCTGGCCGGGTGTGTCGTTACGCGAGCTGTCGCAGTCCGTTTGGCGCGAGCTGTAAGGGAACTACGTATTTCACAACGAGGTGCCTGTGACTACTGAAAGGTCATTCGAACGAGTCATTATCCTCCATAAAGCTTCCACTCTCGCGGAGGAATCGGTAGCCGATTTGGCCAAGGTTCTTCCCCAGTCGGAAGTAACCGAGACCCACACCCTTGAAGAGTATCTCGCGGCTCTCAAGAAGCAGGATTTCGATGTAGTCGTTCTAGACTATGATATGCCCGAGGTTCAGGCTAAGGAGCTCTTAGCGCAACTTAAACTAAGAGATAGCGAACCCGATGTCCTTCTTATCTCCTCATGTAGTGACCCCGCGATCATTCGGAGCATCGCCAAGGCTCAAAAGCGCTATGTGGTCCGGGAATCGGGTTGGGTGGACGCCATGGGGCACGCTATTCGCGATATGCTTCGTATTCGACGGCTCGAGGACGAGATGGCTCAGATTCGCGCTCGGTTGACGGAGGCTAATCAAAAGCTTGAGGCTCGAAATAAGCGGCTCGATGATTTCTGCGCCACAATAGCTCACGATATACGAGGACCTCTCGCGGGTTTGATTTTAAAGGTTGAGTACATCCTTGAGACCCAGGGCGGGCATTTCGACGAACGCACAGTTGCTCTCCTGAAGCGATCGGTTGACTCGACCCGCCGTCTTGTGGGCGTTGTGCAGGCGATGTACGAGTTCGCGAAGATAGGCTTCAGTGGGGCGAGGTTTTCACCTACCGCCCTTACACCACTTGTGCGCGAGGTAATGGCCGACATTAACATAGATCGATCAGAGGACGTCGGTGTGAAGATGCATGAACTACCGGTCGTTTGGGGGAGCGCTGATCTCCTGCGGCGGGTATTTCAAAATCTATTTACTAACGCGATTAAGTATAACCACCGCGAGAAGGTCGAGATCTCGATATCATTCGACGGTGTCATTCAGCGTGGTATCGGTGAGTTCGCTCAGATAACGGTCGGTGATAACGGTCCGGGAATCTCTCCTAGTGACGACGGACGTGTGTTCAATATGTTCGCTCGTGGAAACGGAGCGGAGCG
>JAIXPR010000307.1 GCA_027486155.1 Pseudomonadota bacterium
AGTTGCAGTCAAACTATCGAGTGCGCAGCGGGAAATCATTTTTCACCAACCTGCTAAACTATGAACCCGCCCCTACCTGCCGCCTCGGCATGGGCACGGACGACTCATTCCTCGTCGTCCCGCCCCGCTCATCGCGCCCAAGCTCCTTAAGCAACGCTCGCAGCTGGTCAAGCTTTTCAGGAGGGATCGAGCCAAACTGTTCCTTGTGACACCGCTGCACGGCGTCCTTGAGATTGCGAACCACCTCAATCCCACGTTCAGTTAGCCGCACCTTCACCATACGACGGTCCAGCGAGCTGCGCTCTCGAATCACATACTCGAGTCGCTCGAGACGATCTAAGAGACGGGTCATATCGGGAACTTCCGCGATTAGTTGTCCTGCGACATCCCCGCACGAGAGTCCCTCTGGACTGACCCGTTCAAGGATACTCAGAATCGAAAAGGTCGCTGTCGTCAGATCGTACGGACGAAACACTCTATTCAGTTCACCCTCGAGCCTACTCGCTACCCGCACTAAATCAAAGAATGCGCCCTGCTCGGTCGTTTCGGCGACCAAAAGGTCCCGATTGCTTGGTTGTTGGGTTGCTTGCCTCGATGTCGCCATGTATCACCTCACGGGATATCAAATACATGACACCACAACCTTCTCGTACAATCCCGGTCATTCCCCAAACGGGAGTCCGCGCCAGCGACAGGAGGCAGAAAGATCGGTGCTTCACAACTTGCCCTTCAACCAAATATCCTTGCCGAATTCATCGCTATACCGTCAAATGCCCCCATGATTACCGTTACGCGGACCCTGCTCACGACCTCTCTTCTCGTCACATCATGCGCTCTCCTAGCTGGGTGTTCGGGCATCTCCTCAGGGGACTCTATCCGCGAAACCGAACTCTCTATCGTTCCGACCGAACCGACCTCCTCCTTTTCAAAAACCGCGCAGGCTGAGATCGACACCTTACACCTCACCCCTGAACAACTCGGCAATCCCGAGGGGCTTGAATCGAACGAAGATCTCGCCCGCGAACCATCGCCAGCGGTCCGCTCCGCCCTCATCTCTGAAGCGTGGCACCTCCGAGGGCAAAACGACCTCGAGGTACCCCTCTCGGTATCTCTTGAGCGTTTCCTCCGGGCGGCCCACCTCGCCTACGACGGCATATTCGGCGAGGCGGGATGTGTCGAGGCAGAGAGTACCCTGTGTATCGATCTCATCGGGTCGTATAATCGCTCGGTGCGAGAGATAGCGCGGCTTACCAACAACGGCACCCAACCTCCCTCCGCGAGCGGGTCTCGGTACATCGTTGACCTTCAGGGAGATAATGACGCTCTCACCCTTACCGAATGGGCTCTCACCTTCGACGACGGGCAGAGCGGCCAAGGTACAGCACCACGAGGCGCCGTACCCCTCGGAGCCGCCGCCACCGCGTGCCAAGAGGTCTCCGGGCAATCAATCGGCGAGCAACATTCCGTGCGTCAGTGCGTGCCTATCGCCGTTCTCGTAACCTTTGATGAACGGGCTCGAGATGATCGCTCTCACGCGCACCTCATCGCCTTTAACACGGCTCTGCAGAAAGAGACCGAGCTTCACGGACGCGCTGTTCCCCTTCCATCGTACGAACTCTCCGCATGGACGCAGCTCTTCACACCGACCGGAGGATCGGAGCTCCTCAGCTGCCTCGGAGACGCCCATTCAAACTTGCCAACCGTTATCTTTCTCACACCGACAACGCAGAGCAGCTACGAGTGGCCGGTCATCGGAACGGCGCTTTCGAACGATACGCTCCTTCGGGACCACTTCAACTTCTGCGTTCTCAGTAGCAACAACACTGGCAACGACACGGGGATCGCGCAGACCTCCCAAGAAGCGATAGCCGGCTCACTGTCCGTTCTCTTGCCGAACCTCGCCCCACCGGCGCAGGTGGTGCTTATCTCACAGGGCGCGGAGCGTGACGCCACGGTTAAATCGATTAAACAGAGCGTCAAGAATATCGGGAGCGGTTCGAGCTCGCCGCTCTCTGTGGCGGGAACCCTCGCTTTCCCACTTCCCCCAGCGGCATCACCCACGAGCGTTCCAGTACCGATCTCCTCTCCACGCGAACTCTCTCGGGCTGGAACGGTTACTCTCAACGATACCAAAAGGCTCCTTTCTCGTCTGGCGGACGAAGAGGATGGGATGTTCGGAAGGGTCACACGAGGCGATTCCTCGCACTCCCCCGAGGGCAGACTCTCGCCCGTCATGTAACAGAGGCGTAGAGTCGACCGCGCGGTCACATCAACGGATACCAACGACGACGGTAGGGATCACTGAGCGAATCCCTCATGCGCAGAGGCGTCGAACACCTTCGCCTCCCAACGAAAAGCCTCACGTGGCCTTCCCATTCGCGTATACAGCTCCGCGAGGTTCTTTATCACCCCCCGCACACGGGCGTGACCATCACCGAGGGTCTCCTCAAGCACCGCCACGGCGTATTTAAAGAGGGTTTCCGCCTCCGCGAAGCGCTCCTGCTCCCGATACACACCCGCAAGAGCAGCGAAGTTCATTCCACTATGCGGATGGGCGGTACCCAGTACCGCGACGAAGTTATCGTTGGCCCGCACGTAGAGGGTCTCCGCGATATCGAGGTAGCCGAGTTTACGATAAAGCGCCGCCAAGTTACTCAGCGTGATTCCGATATCTGGGTGCAAACCATCCAGAAGATACTCGAACACTCCGAGAGCTCCCGCGAACATATCGATAGCCTCGCTATCCTTCCCAAGATGACTGAGTACAACGCCAAGATTGTTCATCGTGCGCGCCGCTTGCGCATCGGGCTCTCCGCTCTGGACGCACCGAACACCGAGCGCTTTAATATAGGCAGCTTCGGCTTTCGCATATTTCTCCTGAGCCTGGTAGGTTGCTCCGAGATTATTGAGGGCCGCGACGATCTGAGGGTCTCCCGCATCAAGCCGCCCCTCGCCGTGCTCCAATGCGCGCCGAGCAGCCCCCTCAGCCTCATGGTAAAGTGCCTGCTCCCGACACACCTGAGAGATCTTGTTCAAACACGCGACCACCTCAACGGCGGCGCACACGCGATCAGACTCAAATATCTTGAGCGCGCGCTTATAACTGAGAAGAGCCTTTCCGAATCTACCGGCGATGTGCGCCCTATCTCCCATACGCACGAGATGGTGAGCTAATGAATCTCTCGGTGACTGTACCTCTACCGCGAGCCCGATCATCGTCGGGGCAACTACATTTTGCGCCTCCTCAGTGGGAGAGCGGCGACATACGCCTTGCAACCTTTTCATGGCCATACCTACTCCTACAACCTCGCGAGTCGTACTAACTCGCTGAACATCATGCCTATCGACGATTGATGGGGCTTCCCTCGCCGCGGATTCCTCCTCCGTGTCCAAGAACCGTGCCACCATGCGACGCGTCACCCACTAGGGGATCCTCTTATCAGGGCACGATCGGCGGAATCTGTCCCTCCGCTCCGCATAATCTGCGGGCGGCTCGGCGACCTGTTGCCGATCATGTACGAACTAATACCGACAGTTGGTATCTTTATAACGTTACTGCGACCTCAATAAACACCTTGCTTCACTCGTGAACGCAGTTACCATCAACGGGTCGACTATGTTTTGATCTATGGACCCTTTCTACCACGGCCCACTTCGACGTTTGACCGAGGAACTCCGTGAGGGCAGTGGCTCGGGAGTACTTCCACGCCTGCCCCAGGCGTTCGCCGACCCAACCCCCACCGGCACACGAGCTCGTCAGCTTCTTACTGAACTATCAGGGGATCTTCATGAGGTCCTGGCGTCCTATCTCACCAAAAAGGTGGAGCAAAAGAGATGGGTGCGTAGCGCACCCAACCAAGAGGTCGTTAAAGCGGTTCTGGATGAACTCTCGGCATGCGCGCCGCGAGCCGCGCAACAACTCGGACTGGCCTTTTGCGAATCACTTACCCAGGTTAAGGCGCCGTGGATGCGGATCCTCGCCCACCTCACGGTAGCGGAGATTATCTCTCGCAATCACGCGCACTCATCGGCGTGTGCAATGGCCTACCTTCACACGTTCGCTAACGTGCAAACCTACCTCGAACACGGACTTCGGGCCGAGCGAGGCCGTCCCTCCCTTTTTAATCCGGTGACGCTCTCGAACGGCGATCTCCGCAGAGCGCGCTCCATCGTCCTTGAGACCGTGCTTCCCTACGGAGAAGAGGCGATGCGTCTGTTGTGGGGACTTCAAGCGCGCGCCCAAAGGGATGGGGAGGATGTTCAGGGTAGGATGTTTCGAATCGAAGAGGTTGACCTCGCGGCAAGACTTCGCGGATGGCTTAGGGATGTTCTCCCCTCAGACCACCCTCCGAAACAGGGGTGGCAACATGACCTCTTAAAGGCGCTTGCCCGCTCCCAAGCGAACGAAGGGCCAGCGAGCGCGGGGTTCAAGGACACCCCTCGTGCCCAGGCTGTTACTCCCTTGGTCCAGGATATCGAGACTCTGCTACGTGACGGAGACCTGAACAAGGCGGAGCAGGACCTCGTACTACTCCACCGGTCGCTCTCTAAAGACCGAGATCTTGAACACACCACGATCAAAAATCACCTTCTTCACCTCTCCTACCTCCGAGCCGTCGTCACATATCGACAAGCGATGTTTTCGTACCAACAGTGCGACGAAGCCACGGTCAAAGATAAGGTATCGAGCCTTTTCTTTAAAGCAGAGGCCGTGTTTGATGATACGAGCTGCCTCTGGTCAGGAGCCGTGATGCAAGCTCGAAGACGGGCTTTTGAAGAGATACCCGCGGAGTGGCGCGCTCCTATTTCGACCATCCGGTAACGAGGAGAGCGGCCGCTGTTGTCAGTCAGAGCACAATCACCCCGAGGAATCTAACGCGCTCACGCCGCGCTCCCTCATCAGCTCATACAAACCCTCAGCAAGCAGGAACTGAAACTCGTACCGCGCGAACCGAACCGTCACTCCGTTCACAAGCAAGGTGCCGCGGTCGTCGATTGCGGTCCCGTTGACGAAGGTGCCGTTTGAGGAGCCGAGGTCCCTAAGATAGAAATTCCCGCCGCGAATCTCCACAACAGCGTGGTCCCGAGAGATTGCGAAGTCATTAATTACAATATCGCACCCCTGGCCTCTTCCGAGCGTGAAGCGCGTCAACTCAGAGGCGTGACCGGTCACCCGCTTTCGAAGCAGAAAGATAGAATGGTTAATAGAAGCCCCTTCGATGAGGAGACCGTCCGCCGATGGATTAAACATCTGGGTGATCTGAGCCGTCCAGCCTGTGGTGGATGACGACCTTCGCCGAAGTTCGCCATCACGAATACCCGACCCCACGAACGCCGGGCAGTGCACAAAGGTCACAAAATCGTCCCTCGTAGAGCTCGTCGCGAGCTGCACGAGGGTCTGGTAGCACGCCTTTCCCGGTGTTTTTATCAGATCGTCAAGGGAGTTGATAAGGGTCTGCCTGGTCGAAGGGGAGATCGCTTTACGGTCAATTCCCCTCGATGATACAGACCTCCCGCTCAAAGGGGCCAACCGTCCCAGTATGCGATCAAACCATGAGTACATGAGGGCATCGTAGTGCGGGTACCGCCATCGCGCAATTCCGTTAAGCCGGCGGCGCCCCCACGCCGCATTCAGAGCGATCTGGGTTGCAACCAGATCTCGGTCAGGCGCCTATCGCTCCGATGATTTTCTCCCTATTGCGTCCAGGGCCGGTCAGATATCATCTTGGTGTTAATTGCGGAGTAAACATCCATGATCAATAAGTTCTCTTCTTTATCATCACTCTTGATCGCCCTCGTTCTTAGCGCCTGCAGCGGAACGACAGGCAGCCTTCCCCAATCCTCTCCGGGGGCCAATGCGATCACCTACACCCTCCCCGCCCTCCCGTATTCGCACGCCGCCTTGGAGCCGGTAATTGACGAAAAGACGATGTTCATTCACCACACGAAACACCACCAGGCCTATATCGACAACCTCAACAAGGCGCTCAAGGATACGCCACAAGCAGCCCTTCCGCTCAACACGATCCTGGCCTCCGTATCAAGTTTCCCCCCGGCGGTGCGCAACAACGGCGGCGGACACTGGAACCACTCCTTCTTCTGGAAGATCATGACACCACCGCAGCGTGCGACCGCTCCCTCCCCGAAGCTCCTTGAGGCTATCAATGCGAGTTTCGGCTCCCTTGACGCCTTTAAGGAGAAGTTCAACGCCGCGGCCACCGGGCGCTTCGGCTCAGGGTGGGCTTGGCTTATAAACACCCCGACCGGTCTCGAAATTAGCTCCACTCCGAATCAGGACAATCCTCTTATGGATGTAGCGGAGGTAAAAGGCACCCCAATCCTCGCGGTCGACGTATGGGAGCACGCTTACTACCTGAAGTATCAAAACAAACGCGCCGACTACCTCAAAGAGTGGTGGAAGGTTGTGAATTGGGATGAGGTGTCGAAGCTGTACGAAGGCGCGTAGCGAGGTGTTGGTGCTGGACTCCGAGCAGGCACCCTCATCCTAATCCTAATCCTAATCCTAATCCTTCTCATCCTCCTGCACCTGCACCGGCCTCCTTCTCATCATCACGGAAGCCTGTCCCGTCCTAACTTATGTCTACAGCAGTAGTCATATGGGGGGTGCGGGGGGAAATCCACATGTGGATAACTCCCATCCCCCGTTTTTGTATCCTCCTATGCCGCTTGGCGGTAGACC
>JAIXPR010000078.1 GCA_027486155.1 Pseudomonadota bacterium
CGGCTATGCGGAAAACAATCATTATCCTAAACGCTATGCTCAGAGATAATGCTCAATTCCAATCAATTTAATGTTGATTTTCAACACAGCCGCTCCGGGTATCAACGCATCCCCCCCCCGCCCCCCAAATCCTGAAACTGGGTAGTGCTTTCTTGTTTTAAGAGTGTTAAACCTAGCAGCGCCCCCGTCTCTCTCGTTCAAAAGGCGTTTTGAGTCGGTTTGGGATTGGGTCGGTTCGATGAAACCGACAGCCCTTTCAATATGTGTAGTTTTGAGCGATAGCAGTTGCGATGCGAGTAGAGCGTTTAGACATCTTCGGGTTCAAATCATTCATGGAGCGTCTTGTTCTTCCCCTCGAGTCGGGAATAACGGGCGTTGTTGGACCTAACGGCTGCGGAAAATCAAACATCATCGATGCCCTTCGATGGGTACTCGGAGAGACCCGCGCATCATCTCTCCGCGGTGATACCCTCGAGGACGTTATCTTCAACGGCACGGAGTCATTCCGCCCCCTCGGCCTCGCGGAGGTTTCGCTCGTCATCCGAGCTGACAAGGGAACGCTCTTTCAAGATCTTCTAAGCTACTACGAGCAGACAGAGGCCGCTAACGTGGTTGAGCCTGGCGCCCAGGCAGGAGCGGAAACGGTAGAGGCTTCTGCGGCGCCCCTTTTGGGAGGCACGCCCGAGAATACCGACCAGGTTGTCGCAGCTTCATCGGAAAAGCAAACGGACGAGAGCCACATTGAGGAGGTGGAGGGTGAGCAGTCCCAGGAAGGCGAGGCTGAATCCGCTGAACAAGCTAGCGCCACTGAGCAATCACCTAACGTTGAACAGCCGCAGACCGTTGAACAGCCTAAAGCCGCCGCGCCGGCTAAGATCGAGATCGCTGGCGAGGTGGTTTCTGGAGATTTCATCTCCGATATTCGAGCCTCGCTCTCTAAGTACTCATGGCTTCAATCGGTGACTGAGGTACAGGTAACCCGACGGCTCTATCGAAGTGGAGAGTCCGAATTCTTCCTCAACAAGGTTCCGTGTCGCCTCAAAGACATTAAGGAGTTCTTCCGCGTGGTCGGGCTCGCGGCTCGTGGCTACACGATCATCGCTCAGGGAGAGATCGGCCGTATCATCACTGCTAAGCCGGACGATCGCCGTATCGTTATCGAGGAGGCGGCTCATATCGCTGGATTCCGTGAACACATGAACGCGGTGTCGAAGCGCGTTGATGATACAAATGCTCAGGTCGTTCGCCTTGATGACGTGATCAAAGAGGTGACTCGACAGGTCGGTAATTTGAAGCGTCAAGCCGCTCGCGCCATCGCTCGCGCTGAGATTAAAGAGGAGTTGAAGGTCGCGGAGCGAGAGCTTTTCGCTGACACCTTGCTCCGACTCCTCAAACGGGTAGGGGAGAGCGCGCACAAGGCTGCTCAGCTCGAGCATGAAGAGCAGGTCGCGCAGGGAGCTCTCAACGAGGCTCGACGCGTTGAGCAGGAATCTCGTGAGGAGGGGAATCGGTTCGACGCTGAGGTTGAGCTCTATCGAACCCAAGCTGAACAGTTGCGAGATGAGTTGAATCGCCGTCAGCGGGAAGTGAACACACGTGAGTCTCGTTTGCGGGAAATAAAGTCGGTTGTGCAAGCTCGTTCTACCGAGATCGCGCGACTCGAAGAGCGTAAGAGCACACTGCTCGCCCGACGCCAGGACTCGCAAAACGCACTCTCAAACCTTGAGGCTCAAGCGATGGAGATCGAGGAGGGATTAACTTCCCTCGATCTATCTGGTGAGGAGGAGCTCGCGCAGCTCACACAGGAGATTAATCAGCTCCGAGAGGCGCAGCGAAATCAAGAGCGAACGATCCGAGAGCTTCGTGACAAGCTCGTGTCAGCGCAGAGCCGACGCGAGGCTATGCAGGCTCAACTTACCGCGGCCTCTCCACTTACGCAGCTTAAGCGAGCGCTTGGCGGTGAGTTCAAGATGCCCGCTGAGGTGACGGGGGATTTCAAGCTACTCGTCGATGGTATTACCGTTCCTGATCGATACGCTAAGTGCTTGCAGGCCGTTCTCGCGGAGCGAGCCTCCTTCCTTGTCGTTGATAACGTCTCCAAGGTGGCGCGAAGCTTCCAGGAGATGGTGCTCAAAGCTGACCCGCAGAATAAGAAGGGGATAGGTCTTGGACTTTTTGCTCAGGTGCCGCCGCCATCACCGTCGGAGCGCTCGATCGTGCGCATTGAGGGTGTGACCCCGATCCTCGATTTTATTACGACCTCCGATTGGAGCAAGGGATTGGTAGAGCGACTTCTTTCCAACGTGTGGGTCGCTCAGGACCTCGACACCGCGATCAAGTTCTCCGAAGCTCAATATTCTTTGGGTGAAAATGCTTCCGGTGAAACCGCTTCAGGTGAGCCGCCGCTTGATCTCGTGGTGGTGACTGAGACCGGCGACCTCCTCTCCCCGTGGAGCTTTTACAGCCTCCGTCATGAGGGTGGAATTATCCAGGTTAAGAATAAGGTCGACGAGGCCACCCGTGTTATCGACGAGAATCAGGGGGCGTATGACTCCATCGTGGCTGAGCGGGACGCGACCGTCGCTCGATTGAACGAGTGCGAGAGGCAGCACGCTGAATTAGTGCGCGCCATTCAGCAGGCTCAACAGAGGCTGCGCGAACTTTCGAACCGTCAGGGAGAGATCCGTGGACGATTGGCGAGCGAAGCGAAGATGCTCAATCAGCTCGACGCGGATGTTCAGCGCATTGAACCGCAAGCCCAAGAGGTTCTCAGCCAGATGACCGCGCTTGAGGGCGCGATTGAGGAGCTGACCCTTGAAATTGAAACGTTGAAAGAGCAAGACAACTCTGAGGTGGAGAACGCCTACAAAGAGGTAACCGAAAATCTTCGGGCTGTTGAGGAGAAACGCCGTGGGGTTCGCGATAGTGTCACGAAGCTTCTTCGAGACCTTGAGTTTAAGCGCCAGGGTCACGAGACGGCCCGTGATCGGCTCGTTCGTGAGCGCATGGCGTGTGAGCGAATCAAAGGAGAGCTCGGTAGCGCGGAGGTCGCGCTTTGTGAGTCCTTCGGCGAGGAGGCCCTTGAAGAGGTTCGTAAGAACCAAGAGACGACTGAACTGCTTCATGATCAAGCTCGCCGTGAGCTCGACGCTCGGGTAACCGGAATGCGTCAGAGGTTGGAGCGAGAGGGCGAGGTAGATCCTTCCGTGATTGAGCAACATGAAGTTGAGGCTAAACGACTGGAAGATCTTACTACCCAGCGTGAGGACCTTGTTCGGGCGATTGAGACCCTCTCGGTGACGCTCGTCGAGCTTCAAGAGGCGTGCGCTCGTCGCTTCATCCAAACCTTTGAGACGATCAGCAAGAACTTCGCTATCTTCGGTCCAAAGCTCTTTGGCGGAGGTAAAGCGGAACTTCACCTGGAGAATCCAGAGAAGCCCCTCGAAAGTGGTGTTGAGATCCTTGTATGCCCTCCAGGTAAGAAGCCAAAGAGCATCGACCTCCTCTCCGGTGGAGAGAAAGCTCTCTGCGCTATCGCGCTTGTATTCAGTATGTTCATGGTTCGTCCAAGCCCGATCTGCGTGTTGGACGAGGTTGACGCGCCACTTGACGAGGCTAACGTACACCGTTTCGTCGCCTTCATTAAGGAGATGAGCGCTCGCACTCAGTTCCTCATGATCACGCACAATAAGGCGTCGATGGCGGCCGCTGATACGTTAGTCGGTGTAACGATGCCGCAACCTGGCGCTTCGAAGGTGTTGACGGTCTCGTTGCAGGACGCTGAAAAGCACGCTGGATAAGAGGGCGTAGGTCGAGCTGGCTGGAGCGCGGGTACGTTCGTAGGCGGGCTAGCTAGCCAGGTCTCATATCACACCGACATCAGGTCGGTGTGGCTGTTTGTGGTGGTACGAATATGGTCGACGACATTCAAAATCTTTATGCACTCCTCTATGCGATTGTAGGCGCGGTTGATACTGAGATCTCCCTACTTGTCCTTGGCCTTGGGATTCTCTATTGCATCGTTGGGATCCTCTCCCTCAAAGCACAGGGGGCTCAGACCTCCTCTCAACAAGAGCTCGCGCACCTTCGAGGTGAGGTCCGGAAGCTCGCTGAGCAAGTTGAAGCTTTGCGGCGTGAGCTGAGTGAGAGAACTCGCGTTGACGTAGCTGAAGAGGCAAAGGCGCTGGAGTCTCCCACCGAGCAACCCCTCCCATCAGTTATTCCTGAAGCTCTTGCCGCTCCCGAGGTCGTGGTTGCTCCTGTTGAGGCAGTCCCGGCGGCTCCAGCGATCCCTGAGGTCAAACCCGCCCCCGTCGTTGATAAGGTAGCGCCGGAGAAAGGGGAGGTCTCGACGATAGCGAAGGGGATGGCAAAGAGCCGTACCAGTCTCTTGGGTAAACTTAAGAGTCTCTTTACCGGAAGGAAGAGTGTTGATTCCGCGAGTTTGGATGACCTTGAGGAGATGTTGATCACGAGCGATGTTGGCGCTCGGGTTGCTGATTCCCTCGTGAGCACGGTGCGGGAACGAGCTTCGCAGCAGAATGAGGTCACCGAGAGCGTTCTGCGAGATCTCCTGAAGGAGGGAATTCGGAAGGAGCTTATACCGGTTCCTACCGATCATCGCGTTTATCAACCCCTTGGTAATCCCCTCGTGATCCTCGTCGTAGGTGTGAACGGAGTTGGTAAGACTACCACCGTGGCGAAACTCGCCACACGGTACCAGGAGTTGGGAAAGAAGGTCGTCGCTATCGCGGCCGATACCTTCCGCGCGGCCGCGGTGCAGCAGCTTCAGGAGTGGGGCAATCGAACCGGATTCTCGGTCTATAGTGGGGCGGAAAACGCGAAGCCCGCAGCCGTCGTCTTTGATGGCATGGTAGCGGCGAAGGAGCAGGGCGCTGACGTCGTTCTGATAGACACAGCTGGTCGGCTCCACACCAAATCAAATCTGATGCAGGAGCTCGAAGGCGTACGAAACTCCATTCGTCGCCACGTGTCCGACGCGCCCCATGAGACGCTCCTGGTCGTCGATGGTATAAGTGGGCAGAACGCGCTCTCTCAGGCGCGCGAGTTTAACGCAAGTACGCCGCTTACAGGTCTTGTGGTCACGAAGCTCGATGGTACGCCAAAAGGTGGCATCATCGTCGCCATCTCTCAGGAGCTCAAGATTCCTGTATTCTATGTTGGCGTAGGGGAGAAAGCTCACGATCTTCTGCCGTTCTCCGTTGATGAATTCGTTCAAGGACTTTTGAGCGATGATGGGGACGCGAACGGCGTTGTTACGCCAAGGGCTTTGCAGAGCGGGGATAGTGAGGCTACAACCGCGCTGTAGGGAGAAACGAGGGGAGTGGAACTATGGAGCAATCGAAGAACGTCCCGATTCACATCCTGACTCAATTCGACATCCCCGGCACTCTTCACAGCGTAGAGGAGCTCAAGAGGGGGCACATCAACCGGACCTACATCGGTCACTGGAACGTAAACGGCCAGCGCAAACGATACATCCATCAGTCCGTGAATCATCGAGTGTTCACCGATATCGACGCGCTGATGGGAAATCTTGAGATAGTGACCGAGGCGCTCCGAAAGGATCTGCTCGAGCGACCCGTTATTCCAGGTGAGACGACCCTGACGTTAATTCGGGCCAAGAACGGCGCGTCCTATTTGCGAGACGAGGGTGGTGAGCACTGGCGAAGTTTCGACTACATCGAGAATACGGTGTCGTACGATGTGTGTCCAAGCACCCATGTAGCCCGAGAGGCCGCCGGTATTCTCGGTCGGTTTCAGCGTGCCCTCGCGAAGACACCTGCGACGAGTCTTAAGGATACTATTCCATACTTTCATCACGGGTTACGGCGGTATGATGCCTTCGCCACATCTTTTCGCGAGGACCGCGCGGGGCGGGCTCGTGAGGCGATGGCGGAGATCGATTTCGCGCAGTCCCGACGGGAGCTCGGGGGAGCTTTGATCTCCGCGCTAGAGAAGGGGGAGATTCCGCTCCGGGTGTCGCATAACGACATGAAGCTCAATAACGTGCTCTACAACTCGGCCGGAGACACCGCGGTTTGTCTCCTCGACCTCGATACCGCGATGGCTGGAACTCCGCTCTTCGATTTCGGGGACCTCGTTCGCAATACGGCTGTGCCGTGCGAGGAGGATGAGCAGGACTTCTCAAAGGTGGTTGTCGATATGAACCTCTATCAGGCGATCTGCGATGGCTACCTCTCAGAGGTAGGGGATATGCTCACAGCTAAGGAGCGTTCGCTGCTCTCGGTCTCTCCACGTGTTCTCGCGCTTATTCTAGGAGTTCGGTTCCTTACTGATTATCTGCAAGGAGACACCTACTTCCGTATCCATCGACCCCGGCACAACTTGGAGCGGGCACGCACACAGTTCGAGATCGTGCGAGCGATGGAGAAGCTTGATTCAGAGATGGCCGCGTACGTGGGTGCTTAGAATACGGCTCGCCGTAACAGCCGTGGCGCGTTGTCCTCTGGCTCCATGAGCGCCAAAAGATTAGGTATGATTGCTAGGAACATCGGTCGCTTTTTTGTACGTAGCTGATCTTTCCTAGGTGGTCGAATCCCCATCTCCAGAACATGATTAAGTGAGGGTCAAAATGCGTAGTCTTGAGCTCCAGTAGAGGGTTTCAAGGTTCCAAGAGGAGCGGAGGAGGGAACGCTTTCTGGAAGTTGTTTGTGTCGCGACAGAGTCTCGTAGATTACTTCACGTCCCGCATGAAATATCAATCTGAAATAGATCTCTCTTTCCCCGGGATACTGGAAAAAACTGAGTGACGGAAACCAACCTTCCTGATGTATCAACGGGAACCGCTACTCGGAATCCACCGAGACTTTGGGCACCGAGCGGTTGAGGTTTTCCACCTAACTGCTGTGCTAGACGTGAGACATCCACGGTAAGCGAATATGTAGAGGGATTTTCCTCGGACTCTCGCGCGGTCATAACCACAACACATAAAGTGCCAGCAAAGCGCCCTCCCCGAAAATCGCGCCTATCAATGCATAGATTCTGATGTAACCACGCCTCGTCTCCGACCTTCTGGAGATCTAGGGGAAAGGATGTGAATCGCTGACCTTCGCTTGTGCGCGGCTCCAGCTGCACTGCGTTTCCACCAAGAAGCCCGTTCTGAGTCGCTTTCTGGGTCTGCCATATGCTGATCGTGCATGGGAGCGATATTCCCTTTGAGGCAGCCATAGCCTGCATCGGTATGAGGACAAGAAGAGCTAATAACACATTGTAAATTTGCATGTGAGTTCCGACTTTAGTTGCGTAGCGCATTCCGGTCTGAATCATACAACCGACCCGCCGACTGGGTGAGAGCATGATTCATGCCAAGAAGTAAGGCGCTAAATAGGCTCGAAGACGTCGCTTAATGTAAGCAGCGTCAACTATTTGGCGAGTTAGTCGCGTCTTTATTGACTAATCTCCAGCAACGGACGTCGGTGCGGGAATTGCGCCCATCTAGAAATATGACGTGCTATTCAAGAACCTATCTCAAAATATCTGCTGCTACGGAGCCCCTCACTAGTGCCCCCTCACTAGTGCATGGTACTTCTCAAAACGACAACTCTCACACATTCGATGTTTAGTAAGGCAGCTGAACTCCTACGCCTCCGAGATAGTTCGTTTCAGAAGTAGGTTGTACCAGGGGAGGGCAGGTCAAGAAACTGTGGGGAGGACGCCTTCTCCCTTGGTGAGCAGCTCGATCATCCTATGCTGAGAGAGACGCGCGGAGCGCTTGCCCCAGAGGAAGTAACACGAATTCAACGCGTCGAGTACCTTCGCTAGGTCACCACCGTTAGTTGTGGCGTCGCGATAGTCAGCGGCAAGACACCCCGATGTCGTAACGTTAATAGTCTCCAATCTCTTAACGAGGAGATTGATCAGAGGTTGATTTTTTAAATCGACAGAGGCTGTGGTTTCGTAGGCTTTGTGAATCTCGGAGCTTGGCACATCGAGGATTCTCAGGGTCCGAGCGACCATGTAACCATCCGCGCGATACCGTTCGTTTCGGTCCCAATTAAAATGCTTCGCGATCCCCTCCGCGATCGTGGGGCTTTCGCCACGAGACAACGCGCGGTAGGTGTCAAAGGTCTCGTGCAGGTATCCGATCGAGTACTCGCGTCGTGCCCAGCTTGCGGCGCCGTGCGCTTGAAGCGCAAACGCGGTTGCTAAGGCTGGCCCTATCGCCGCCAACGGGTGGATCGCGCAATACGCGACCCCGGTCACCGCCAATAAGGCGAGAGGTCGGCATTGTGATATGCGATCGTGGGCCTCAATTTCTTGCTGGAAGTCGAATAGGGATGCTGTCGCGGTCTCTTCTCCGACGAAACCGGAGGTGATGATGCGTGAGGCGACCTCATGAATAATCGAGAGCGAGGGGCTCTCGTTCAGGACTTTGTCATCGAGGCGTTTGGATACGAGGTGGAGCGAAAGCTCTGGTGTGGTAGAGGTTTGCCAACGGAGAAAATCAACGATGCGCTGCCGACACTCCAAGGCATTGAGCTTATGAGCTCTCTCGGTGGCTTTTTGAATCTCTTCCTCAGTGGGCGCCGCTCCGATGCCGTGCTGTTCCAGGATCCTCTGCCGCTTTTTCAGAGTATTTGCGAGCGAGACCGAAGCGTTTTCCCACGGTCTGTCAAAACACGAGGTATCAAGGGGCTGAGCGTCGAGGGGCACCGGTGGCAGGGGAGCCAGCTAGGGGGGGCTCGGTTGAGGCACAGGGCGCCGTGAAAGCGGTAGGACCAGGTGGTGGAGAAGGGTAGCGAGCCGGGTGCATGGGATAGGATTGTACAATCCTTCCGATCTATTTCAACTGACAAGCGTGAGCGGAGAACCGATTCCGAGAACGGACGAGGCGGTTTGGGATGGTTTTGGAATTTTGAGGAGGTGCTATGTAGAACTGCCGGCCTGTCATGGGTCCCTGTCATTCGCTTGTTCTCCTTAGCAATCGTCCGTGGGTGGCGTAGTTTTTTGCTTAATAAACGCGGAAGACGCGGATTCCACAGATTGCGATCGATGCACTCCGGAACTCTCAGCGTCTTCCGCGCCTCCGCGTTACACAACCAAGACATTCGAACACTGAAGAGCATGGGTGGCTTGCCGTAGAGCACACAACTGTCGATGGGGCTATCGACAATCAGAAGGCGATCGTCCGCACGCACATTCGCGTGGGAACCAATCATGTCTCGCGCGTCCCTAGTGAATCGTGGGAGTCTCCTCCACCTCCGAGGATTCCTCCTCTTCATCAAACTCCTCATCCTCTACCTCCTCGGCGTGGCTCTCGACCTTCTTTCGGAACCGGAAGTAGAGGTAGATCGCGACGCCGATACCTCCTAGAACGAGTAGGAGTTTAACCTGCTTCATGTACTCAACGAGCTGGTCGTAGTGCTGCCCGAAGAGGTAGCCGATGCCAAGCATCAGTGGCGTTGTGATGAGAGCCGCTATCGCGTCGGCGATGAGGAACCGAGTAAACGAAACGCGCACCGCTCCACAGACGAGGAAGGTGATAGTCCGAAGATAGAAGAGATGTCGAGCCACAAAGATAGTGAGGAAGGTCTTTCGCTCAAGATTAGCGCGGAGGCCTTGGAGCTTCGATGAGGTCATGTAACGCTTTACCCACCGCTTTCGGAAGAGGCGTGGACCCGTTATCCACCCAAGCCGATAGATGATCAGGTCGCCTAAGATGATACCGAAGTAACAGGTGAGGAGCATAATCCACAGCTCCGCGTTCTCCGAGGCGACAAGTATGCCAGCGATGATGAGTGAGAGATCCTCGGGGACCGGTAAGCCAAAGGCGCTACCAAGGAGGATAGCGGTCACAAGGAGGTAGGCGACCAACCCATGGGAGGCGAGGAGTGCGTCAAGCATCCCACAAGTATAGTGGGTTCTAGCGGTAAGAGCAAAAGGTGGGGATCCCGGTCTGAGTCCCCAGACGACCCTTTCGTGATCGGCGATAGTCCCGTCGAAGCTTACGTTCTGCTCGGCAGGGCTACCCGTGCCTCGCTCAGGAAGCAACTACGTCCTCGGTGTTCGAATATCCTGGTTATGTAACGCGGAGACGCGGAAGGCGCGGAGAACACAGATGAATATTAATCACATTACCCACGAGATTACCCCAGCCGCCATCGTGGAATCATGTGATTTGTCAAACGATTCGAAGGGACAGCGCCCTCCGCGTCTCCCGCGTCTCCGCGTTGATTAACCAGAAAGCTAGCCTGCCATCGACCTTTGTTGAGAAGGATGGCGTTCCGTCCGCTACAGAGCCGTAGGAGCGACGGAGGGTTGGGGCTGGGGTAGTGCACTGGAAGGCGGACCGCTTTGCGGAGAGGTCGGTTGCTCCATCGCGAGCGCTCGTTGCGCGGGTCCGGCAAGAGCGGGGTTAGCGCTCGTAGCGAACTCTTGGAGAGCTGGTAGGGCAGCCTCACGCGCGGAGCGCATCTTCGTCTTCATGAGCGCGAGCGCCGCCTGCAGGCGAATCTCTGGTACGGGGTCGTGGGCGAGGGTTCCAGCCAGTGGAGGCGCGGCGGGGCTCGCGGCTGGCCCGTATCGTCCTATCGCGATAATGACGGCCGCTCGAACGAGGGGAGAGGGATTCATCATCTCTCCGACCAAGATAGGAAGCGCCTTCCGTGTCGCGTCCTGTAGCTCTCGCTCAGGTCGAGGGAGCGCCATGGTTGTGGCCGCCGCGATAACCAATGGGGATTCGCTCCTCATGAGGCGCAGAAGCTCCTCTGAGGAGAGCGTGTCTGGTGGGCTGAATCCACTCAGCGTGGTAATCGCAGCCGCTTGAACCTCCGGTACGCCGTCGAACGCGAGTGTGTTAAGGGTTGGAAAGAGGTCGTGGTGGAGCTCGGTAAAGTGAGCTGAACGAAACGCGACAAACTGCCTCACCTGGGGCTCGGGGTCGCGCCCCGCATCGACAAAGACATCCCTGACAACTTGGCTCGGTTTGCCGATAGTGGCCACGATCTCAACCATCGTACGTCGCTCTTCTGGAGAACCCTCATCGAAACGCTCTCGAATCTCGGGCATCGCCCCCTCACCGAGCGCGAGGAGTTCAACTCGTGACTCGTCCCGTAAGAGCTGATCGTCGCTCAGGAGTCTATCAACCGCGCCCTTGGCTTCGGGATGCCTGGGGAGGAAAGAGAGCTGGGCGCACGCGGAGATAGCGAATACCGCGACGATTACACACGCCCCCGTAATAGTAATTCGGTGCCGAAGCATGAGAGTTGACACTACCGATCGTTCCTATTCGATGTCTGGGGTGAAGCCGCGGCGCATGGTATTCTCAGTAATCACGCGTGGCTCCATGAACTGCAAGAGGTAATCGGGCCCTCCTGCTTTTGAGCCAACACCTGACATACCAAAACCACCGAACGGTTGTCGTTCAACCATGGCGCCCGTTATGCCGCGATTGATATAGAGATTTCCAACGCGAAAACGTTCCCTCGCTTGGGCGAGATTGTGAGGATGACGAGAGAAAACACCCCCCGTCAGCGCGTATTCCGACGCCGTGGCGAGCTCCAACGCGTGCTCGAAATCGCGCGCCTGCGCGCATGCGAGAACGGGACCAAATATCTCATCGGTCCATACCGGGTGCGACGAGGACACATCTCGAAATAGTGTCGGGGGAACGAAGTTGCCTCGCTGGAAGACCTCCGCTGGAACCTTCGTCTGTGCGAGAAGCGGTAGCCCCTCAGACGCGGAGCTTATCGTGGCGGTGATCCGC
>JAIXPR010000095.1 GCA_027486155.1 Pseudomonadota bacterium
GGAGGGCGACCGTCCTCGGTCGCCGGAAGAACCTGCACCGCAACGATGCGACGCCTACCCCAAACCATTGACATTACTATCTATAATTCGAAGCAGTGCCATACAAATGCAATAAGGGGCAACGACGGGCGGCTTACTACCTCCCCCAAACTCCCAATCTCTTTACTTTTCCCCCTGTTTTTTGCTACAAAACCACATCCTTGAGTCACTCTAGTGCAAGGTATGTAGTGTGGTTCCCAGAAGGGAACGTAATGTAAGCATGATTTTGAAATGGTAGTTGGAGCTATGAACGACGAAGTTGATTCTGAGAAGACAGCGGCAAAAGGAAGCACAGAGACAGTAGGTGGTGCTCCCCGTGCTCGTGAGCCACGTGGCGCAGCTCCAGGAGATGATCGTGCTCGCGCGGGCGCAATGGAAGTAGTCGTTTCTCACAACATCGAGAAGGCGATGAAGATACTCAAGCGTAAGCTGATCAAGGAAGGACTCTTCAAGGAGCTCAAAGCTCGCAAGTATTACGAGAAGCCATCTGAGCGCCGCAAGCGCAAGGAGAAGGAATCTCGCAAGAAGCAACGCAAAGAGCAGGCTCGTCTCAACAAGGGGCCGGGTTTGATGTAATCCCCGCTCTGATGAGCGAGATTGAGAGAGGAGCCGCGAGGCTCCTTTTTTTTGCCTATTTGATGATGCGGATGTCATGCCGTCGGACGCGCAGCGGGAGGGCGACCATTCCTGGTCGCCAAAAAGCTACATAACGCAAAAGACCTTTACCGCATGAGGTGTGGCGGTCAGGAATGACCGCCCTCCCAATTAACGGGTGGCACCACCACGTGCGTGCCCGAAAATCTCGCGTTTGTCCTACGACGCCCCTTTGCCTTCCGCGCCTAACAGGTTACGTTTCAAGTGTTTAGAATACTCCGAGATCCCGCCTGTGAGAATCATCTCTCGATATGTGCTGAAAGAGGTTTTTACCTTCTTCTCGATCAGCCTCCTCACCTTCACAGGGCTGCTCCTGACCGTCCGAATGCTCAAGCTCACCTCATTGATAGTGAATCGTGGCGTTGAGCTTGGTCAGATAGCTAAGGTATTCTTGGCGATCATTCCCACCTTCCTGGAGATCGCCCTCCCTATGTCGACGCTCCTGGGGGTGATGCTCGCCTTCGCTCGGATGTGCGGGGACTCGGAGATGGTCGTGCTACGCGCGAGCGGCATCAGCATTCTCAAGTTCATCATCCCGATCGGCATCTTCGCTGTCGCAGTCGCCTCGACCGGGCTCTTCGTTTCCTTTGTGTTGCGGCCATGGGGCTTCTCCACCCTCTCGACCGCGCTCTTTGAAATAGCGCGATCGAAGAGCACCTCGGGCTTAACCGAGGGTGTATTCAACAAGATAGGACAACTAACCCTCTATGCCGAGAAGATCGATTACCAGACCGGCGATCTCTCGAGGGTAATCGTCGACGACAAGCGTAACAACTCGCAACGAAAGGTTGTTGTCGCTCGAAGTGGCAAGATCGTAGCGGATGAGGAGACGCAAACGCTCTCCCTTCTTCTTGGAGAAGGGGTCGCGCATGAGACCGATGGAGAGAACTATTCGCGCACCGCGTTTCAATCGAACAGCTTAAGCGTCAATCCGATGGAGCTTAAAGAGGAAGCGAAGAAAGGCGCAGTCGCGCGCGAACTTTCCGGAGCAAAACTACAAGAGACCGTCGACTACTACAAACAGAGGATCCGCTCAACCGAAAGGGACGCGATCGAGGTATATGGCCAAACGATCACCCGTAAGGAGCTCCTCAAGAAGTTTCGGCGCGCCAAGATAGAATACGGGCAGCGACTATCCCTCCCATACGCCTCCGTGGTTATGGCATTCGTGGGGATGGCGCTAGGCATCATGTCCCCACGAACGCAACGGACATGGGGCGCTGGCTTCGCCGCGACTCTCGGTCTCGTCGTATTTATCCTGTACTACTCTATCTTTTCAATCGGCCTCACCATGGCGGACAGCGGGGCGCTCAAGGTGTGGATAGCCCTATGGGCACCGAATATTATTACGACAGCCATCGCTGTTATCCTCGTGTACAAGGTCGGAACGGAGCAGTGGCAGTCCGTGTCTGAGGGCGCGCAAAAGTTTCTTGAGCGCGGCGGCAAGCTCTTCGGTCGGTGGAAAAAGCAGTCATGAAGATCCTTCATCGCTACATACTCTCACTCCTGATCAAGAACTTCCTCATAGGATTGACCACCTTCGTCTTCCTCTTCCTAGTCGTGGACTTTATCGATCGCATCGACAACGTTCTAAGCGAAGGTGCCTCCGTGTGGCTTATCTTGCAGTACTTCCTCTGCAAGGTGCCGCTCATGGCGCAACTCATGCTTCCGGTCGCGCTTATCTTCGCTACCCTCTTTACCTACGGACTCCTCTCGAAGAGCTCTGAGATCACCGCGATGCGCGCGGCGGGGGTCACCGTGGGGTGGCTCGGGCGGCCGTTAATGGTGTTTGGTCTCGCCCTCTCCATGATGTCGATGCTCTTGGGCGAGGTGATCGTCCCCTTCTCCGAACGGCGACAAAAGGAGCTCTACAACATCGATATCCGTCAGAAAGATAAAAGAGGTGGCTATAGCCAATCGGATTTCTGGTGGCGGCAAGGAAACAATTTTTACGCCTTTGATCTCTTCGACTCTCGAACGAACACCATTCACGCACTCTCGCAATTTGAGGTACCCGAGGACTGGCGAGTCGCCAAGAGGACCGATGCCCAAACCGCTCATTGGATCGATCAGGGACTCGGATGGAACATGCGCGATGTTACTGAATATCACTTCGACAGAAATCCGATGGTGGTCGAGCACCTTCGCTCTCTTCCTCTGCCCATTAAAGAGGTACCGAGCGATTTCTATGATGTGAAGAGCGACCCAAGCACTATGAGTTTCTCGGAGCTACGGCGCTTCATTAAACGGCTCAAGCGAAACGGAATATCCACTACGCAGTACATGCCCGACCTCTACAGCAAGATAGCGGCGCCCTTTATAATCTTCGTAACCGGAATGCTCGTGCTCCCCTTCACCCTCTTGCCCGCTCGCTCGGGGAGCATGGCGATGAGCTCTATCGCGGCGATATCGATCGCGTTCCTCTACTACGCCGTTGACTCATTCAGTATCTCCATGGGACGAGCGGAGCTTTTGCCTCCGTTCTTGGCCGCGTGGTCGCCGAATATCGTGATGGGCATTGTGGCGATCGTCCTCAATCTCGGGACCGAAGCCCCGCGATAGTTCTTTGGACCAACCTTGTGCCGGCTTCGCGAGGCGAATCTGTGAACACCCTTATGTCCGGCCTTATCCAACTACGAGGCGGTACATATTTTCGACGTTCTCCTCCAAGGAGCCATGGGAATTATCGATGAGCACCGCGCCTTCAGCTGGCTTCATCGGCGCCAACTGCCGATTCGCGTCTTCGAAGTCACGTCGCGCGAGATCGTTCTCTATCGCTTCCAAATCGGCAACCTCTCCTTTCTCCATGAGCTGCGACCGACGACGCTCGGCGCGAACGCGAAGGTCGGCGTTGATGAAAAATTTCAGTGATGCGTCGGGGAATATCACCGTTCCCATATCTCGCCCCTCGGCCACTACACCCGCCGGCGCGAACGCTCCCCGTTGAACGCACACAAAGTGCTCTCGAACCGCCGGGAGTTTGGCCACGTGGGAAGCGATCTTTGAAACCTCTTGGCTTTGGATCTCCCCATCCCGAAGAACGCCATCAATAAACACCTGATTACCTGTTGTACGGTCGTATCTTAGTTCGATCGAGTGACGCCTCAACAACTCACCAACGCCAACGTTATCGTCGACGGGGATACCAGCTTGGGCAACGAGATACCCTGCCGCCCTGTACAGTAGTCCTGAATTGAGGTGGGCGAACCCCAGGCGCTCAGCAAGTAGTCGCGCGAGAGCGCTCTTTCCCGATGCTCCCACTCCATCCACGGTGATGATACGCCGCTCGCTCGTCATGATACTCAGATCCTTATGGTGAATTTCGACCGGGAAAACACTAGCACACCCCTAGCCTCCCGACCATTGAGGCCAGTCGACGGAACATGTGGCGAGCGTTCACGAAGGGGGTTGTTCTCTGGGCTCACTACCCTCAGACTAGAATGGATGTACTCGTGATGGAGGGAAGGCGCCAAAACCGCCTCCTAACTAGCTGATTGCATGTTCCATGCGAACTGAAATCACCTCATCCGGCATCTCATATAGGAAGGTTAGGCGCTAGATAGCCGAGATTCGTTAAGGTTATAGACGATGTGCCGACCCTCCATGAAAGGCTAGCGCTACCCGGCTTAGGTATGAAAAGGCGCCCTCAAGGAGAGGACCAGTTCGCGGTACAGTTTCGTCGCTCCCTCGACCAAAACGAGAGCGATTTAGGGATCGTTTTGTCGGGTGGTGGCGTTCGCGCCGCCTACCAAGCGGGCGCCCTGAAAGCCCTTAGTCAAGTAATCTCGAAAGACCTCGACCGCACATCAATCATCCTCGGAAGTAGTATTGGCGCCGTAAATGGTCTCGTCATCTCCGCTGGGCTTAAAACGAGCTTCAATCACTCAATCACGATGCTTGAGGAGCTGTGGCGTGAGCGAACGTTCAGCAACACCTTCTCGGGTACGCGTGCGCGCGCGTTTATCCGGGCGATACGTATCGCGGCCGAGCAGTATCTCGCTCCAGGGCCTCACGGTTCAAAGATTACCCTCTTCGATCCTGAACCACTTCGAGACCAGCTCGACGCCGCCCTTCAAGCTAATGGCGGTCTGACACCCGAGGGCCGAGCAGCGTCGCTTAAAGCCGTAGGGGTCATGACCACCCTTGAGGGTGAATCGAGAAAGCCCCTCCTCTTCCTAAGCTCCCACCAACAGATCCAACCCGAGCAGATGCAGGGAACGACCTTCGACGTGTGTTATGTGCATGAACTTACCGCGAAGCATGGGTTCGCCTCTGCGGCCCTTCCGTCGGTCCTTCCCCCTGTAGAGATCGACACGGAGCGGGGCAAGGTACGATTGGTGGACGGAGGTATCTCTCAGAACGTTCCGGTCGACCCTGCAGTTCGACTCGGAGCGCATAGGATTATTATTATCGATATCTCGGGACGCTCGTGGTGGTTCGACCACTACGGAGAGCCGCACGACACGCGACCAACATGGGAGGTGCCAGCGGAGTCAGATACCTTCTGCCTACGACCACCGCAAACGCTCACGATCCGTCCGTCATCAGCTCTTGGTCCGTTACTCAAAGCCGCGGTTGGGAACTCGCATAAGAAGTTTATGAACGCCTGTGGCGCGCTCTGGCCACTCTTTACACTCGTTAAAGCGAAGCTCGGAGAGGATCTCGCGTACGAAGTGATGTCCTATGGCGCTCTCGATCCAGACTACCTGAACGCTCTGATGGAACAGGGATACCACGACACGGTTGCCCTCCTTCGACGCCGGCCTCGCAATCAACTCTTCTACGAGCATGAAGAGGAGCAAGATCTTACCCTCCCGACCGAGGAGAAGAAGGACGAATCGGTGTTGAGGGCGTAGCCCGACACGATCAGAAGAAACATCTCGCTTACCAGGACCCGGCTCGCGGGAAGGCGGTCATTCCTGACCGCCATGTGGTTGCATGAGGCGTTGGTCTTTCGCCATGCGCGATATTACGGCGACCAGGAATGGTCGCCCTCCCAATGTTCAACCCGTGAACGGAAAGGCGGTCATTCCTGACCGCCATGTGGTTGCATGAGGCGTTGGTCTTTCGCAATGCGCGATATTCCGGCGACCAGGAATGGTCGCCCTCCCTACGTTCAATCCACCATCGGGAGGGCGGTCATTCCTGACCGCCATGTGGTTGCATGA
>JAIXPR010000124.1 GCA_027486155.1 Pseudomonadota bacterium
CAGGTGAGGAGGGGATGAGCATCCGACTGAAGGAGGTCTCGTCGACGATGACCGAGATGCATCGTCTCGATCCCACTATCGCGAAGATTCAAGGTGAGTTCGAAAGCGCTCGACGCTCCCTCGTGGATAGCGAGATAGCGGTTGCCCGGTATGTAGATTCCCTGGATGTGGACGCCTCGACCCTTGAGACCCTTCGCGAGGAGCTCTCGGAGATGGCTCGACTTGAACGAAAGTACCGCCTCGACGACGCGGGTCTCTGTGGCCTTAAGACCCGGGTCGCCCGTGAGCTCGATCAACTTTCGGGTGGTGAAGGGTATCGGGAGCTGGAACGGGAGGTCTCTAAACTTCTCGAATCTGCTGTTCAGGTTGGTAAGGAGCTCCGAAAAGTACGGCAGAAGGGTGCCGACGAGCTGTGTAAGGCGGTAACCGCTGACCTGAAAGAGCTCAACATGCGTGATGCCTCCCTGAAGGTTACCTTCGCTGACGCGGAACCATCCTCCCTCGGTATCGATAAGCTTGAGTTCCTGATCTCTACGAACAAGGGGGAGCCGCACGGTGCCCTTATCGAGATCGCCTCTGGAGGCGAGCTCTCGCGTGTCATGCTCGTGCTGAAGAAGATCTTACGAGAGCGATCCGGGGTGAATGTGCTCATATTTGATGAGGTCGACGCCGGTGTTTCAGGAGGTGTCGCCCGGTCGGTCGGGCGTATGCTCAAAGAGATCTCCAAGTGTTCTCAGGTAGTTTGCATCACCCATCTGCCTCAGGTCGCCTCGCTCTCAGACCGCCATTTCCTCGTGAATAAGGAGATAGGAGAGCGTGCCGTTACCGTAGTAAAGGAGCTCACCGCGGAGGAGAAAGTAGACGAAATCGCAAGGATGTTAGCTGGTTACAAGATAACCGATGCTTCCCGTGCCTCAGCGCTTGAGTTGATTACCAGCGCCTGAGGAGTACCATTCCCCCCGAGGCAGGGTGGTGAACAATGGTTCCGTCGTGAGCATTTTGAGAGTTTTGACGAAACGAGGCGGAGACGACGAAAAAGCCGGACCAGACTACGCCAAGGCTACGTCTGGTCCGAAAAAGGCCCGCCGACCGTAGCTTTAGCGTAGGTCGGAGACGTATCCTCTGAGATACGTTGAGGATTTTTTCGGTGGCTCCAACGAAGTTGCAGTCAAACTATCGAAATGCGCAACAGGAAATCATTTTTCACCACCCTGCTGGCTATAATCCTGTTTTGGTCCAGTTTGACCCATTACACGGGATGGCGTAGCCTTTGGAGCCCAAAAGTGGCCTGATGCCTGAGGGGGCCTCGCATCCGAACGTCCTCGGATCGCGATAAGGAGTGTAGAGTGACAGAAGGGAACCAGACAAAAGAACTCGCTCATCGAGTCGCGCGTCGGCGCCGCCGTCGACCGCAACGGGTTCGCATGCTCATTACCCTCCTTGGTGTGGCCGCGGTGGGCTTCTTCTCCTACGCGCCAGCGCAACACATGGTCTCGGTGCTCTTCAACAGGGCCGATGAGTCTTTTATAACGTATCGGTTGTTGAGTGAGCGTGACGCTCTTCTCGCCGCGAACCTCCGGCTTCAGGAGGAGCTGGAGGACCTTAAAGCAAAAGCTATCCCTGCTGGAAATACCTTTGAGGCATCCGTTCGTGCTCAGCTCGAGGAGTTGCAGGGCATTATAGCGGCCGCAACGGAGCTTGACCTGGGAGAGGATGGACCAACCGTTGCTCGCAAGAACAAGAAAGGTAAGCAGCGCGATGAGGTAGCCTCATCTCGTAAGCCACTCGAGCGACGAAAGGGGGCCAGTTCCAATCAGTCCGCCATGGGAGGAAGAGAGGTTGAGTGCGAGGGCGATCGCGCCTGCTCCGGGATCATTCGCCAGCGAAACATCTCCCTTGAGATCGGGCCAACATTCTATGCACCCGAAAGACACGCCGAGGAGCAGATTGAGCAAGATCCATACTCGCCGACCGAACGAGACCTGATTCGGCGACTGAAGACGCTCTCTCTGGGGCTCCGGGCTCTTCCGGTCGGCTATCCGGTTGAGGGTGACGTGACCTCTCACTTTGGTTATCGCGTCTCCCCGTTTTCCCGTCGCGCCTCATTCCATGAAGGTATGGATATCTCCGTGCCAAGAGGAGGCGAGGTGCTTGCGACTGGAGATGGCCTAGTCACCGCGGCGAACTATGACGGCGCTTACGGTTGGGTTGTCGATGTTGAGCACTCTCCAAGCGTCGCGAGTCGATATGCTCACCTTTCAAAGACCTTGGTTAAGGTTGGTCAGCATGTGCGTCGTGGAGATCGCATCGCGCTCTCCGGTAATTCCGGACGCTCCACGGGACCTCACCTCCACTACGAGGTTCGAATAAATGGCCGGGCTCGTAATCCTCAGCAATTCGTTCTTCTTCCTCAGCGGCTGGCGACCGTATTTTAGGTCAGCTCGGTATCGCCGAGCGTTCGGCGTCTGACTCCTTTTAGTGTGTCACTTGGTAAGCCGTACCCGTATACTTGCGGAATGACCATCTCTTCATCGGCTCATCCACTTCACGCCCAAGCTCCCCACACATGGGACCTCGCCTCTATATTTCCCGACAGACACGCATGGAGCGTCGAGGCTCAGGCGGTGCGTGAGGAGGCGGAGCGCTTTGCCGCGTGTAAGGGCACTCTCGGGCGTTCAGTGGAGGGGTTGTACCACGCGCTTCGCTCCCTCGATGCCCTCGTTGAGCGCTTCGGCAAAGTGCGGGTCTACGCCTCTCTCTTATTCGCCGCCGACACTCGTGACGATGAGGCAACGAGGATGACGCAGCAGGTCGACGCTCTTTCGGCCAACGTGAGTGTCTGGATCTCATTCGTCGAGCCTGAACTCCTCTCTCTCGGGTGGGCGACCCTTGAGCGGATGTGTAACGAGTATCCACCGTTGGGAGTGTATCGACGGTACCTTTCCGAGCTTGAGCGGCGACGTCGTCATATGCTCTCACCCGATCAAGAGGCTCTTCTAAGTGAGCTTTCGGTTTTGCAACGGCTTCCTGAATCGATCCGAAACGCGGCGCACGATGGGGATCTACGGTTCGCGCCGATTCAGGTCGGAGATGAGCGGCGCGACCTTACGCACGGAACGATCGAGGATTGTTTGCAAAGTTGCGATTCGAGGATACGAGAGGCCGCGTATCGAAATTATACCGATGGCTATATCTCAAGCGCGCGTACCTTGGCAGCGACGCTTACATCAGAGATAACGACTTCGCTCGTGTTCTCAAAAGCTCGTCGATATTCCTCGACATTTGAGCGGGCGCTCTTCGTCGATGATCTTACCCCCGCTATCTATCACAGCGCGGTGAGAAGTTGTCGTGAGCACCAACACCTGTTTCGTCGCTATTTTAAGGCGAAGGCAAAGATTCTTGGCCTCTCTCAACTTGGTGAACACGATATCTTCGCGAAGTTATCTCCGAACGGCCCAGAGATTCCGTATGCTCAAGGCGTCGATCTAGTCCTCGAGTCGTTGGCGCCACTTGGAGATGAGTACGTCTCAATCGCGCGACGAGGTCTCACCTAGGA
>JAIXPR010000097.1 GCA_027486155.1 Pseudomonadota bacterium
ACAAATGTAAGCGTTAGTCGTTCGGTGGCGACGGCTAGAGCCGTTCATGTTCGATTCCCATTGTGGTGAAAACACGCGGGTTTGGGCTAGTACCTCTTTTTCGAATCCGTACCGACAGGCGTGTAGTATCCCGAGACGGGCAACTTTTATGGCACCAAGCACACTGCCGTCACGACGCCCAGGACAGCAAACGACGTTATGATAGATGATGTTGTGTTACTGGACGAGCCCCAAATAACGGGTGGGTTCATACCCCGCACCAACACGTTTAGGTACGAGATTCACTAGGCAGCTTGGTCGAAGGTTTTCAACCCGCAAAGCGCTTCTCCCAACCGGAGCGGCTCATTAGTGGGATTGAGGGGAACCCGCCCCTTCACTCCCGCCTTTCCTATCCGCGACAGTTTTCAACTCTCGCCGACTCCTGACCAGCAACTCTCGGCACTTCTCTGTTGAGACCTGGGGAAACTCCCGATACCACTCACCAACACTTGAGAAGCTTATGTCATCGATCCGCTGGTCACACACGAGCGCGCATCCCATCTGCTCAAGCTCTCGACACGTTGACTGTGGACCAATCGGCACTGCGACGATGATCTCTCGTGGATGCTCACCCTGAATTCCCCGCAAAGCGGCCTTCATGGTTGCTCCCGTTGCGAGACCATCATCAACGATAATTACGGAGGCTCCGTCTAGAGGGAGTGGTGGGCTCTCTGGGGTGCGAAGCGCCTCCTCCCGTTGCCTCGCCTCCTCGACCTCCTCTTGATACGTCTCCTCAAGGTCCTCACGTGTAACCCTTAACGCCTTCATCACGCGGGTATTCCACACAACCTCCCCGCCTAAAATGAAAGCCCCACACGCCAACTCTGAATGGCCCGGAGCCCCGATCTTTCTCACTACGAGAAGATCTAATGGCGCGTTCAACTGCTTCGATATCTCAAAGCCAACGGGCACTCCGCCTCGCGGAAGCGCGACCACAACAGGTCTTGTCGCAAAAGGACGTCGCGCCAGAATATC
Source organism: Pseudomonadota bacterium (assembly GCA_027486155.1). Classification (GTDB taxonomy): domain Bacteria; phylum Bdellovibrionota_C; class UBA2361; order UBA2361; family OMII01; genus OMII01. The sequence goes on from JAIXPR010000097.1 coordinate 1,015, forward strand.
TCCCAGCACCCGCCCAGCTTCTTTTCGAGACGCATAGTGATGATACATGTCCGAAGATCCTAGCAACAACCTAGGGCGCGTCTATGATGGATGGCTTGCCCTGAACGTAGTTAGCCAGTCCATTAGGAAGCAAAGCAGAATCGAAGACATGTTGGTAACCGCACCCTGAACTAAAAACTAAAGTTTTCGGGGACGTTCACGTTCACGAGCACGAGCACCGGTGGAGCTACAAAAGGAGACTACTTCACTTACTTACGAGACGACTTCTAAACGCACATAATCGGCGTGCGGGTCAGCGGACACTACTTTTAATGAAACCTGTTCGCCCATTCGGACAGGCTTGTTCGTTTTAACAAACACCGTGATGTAGACCTCATCGAGCTCGACCAATGGAGATTTCGTATCTAACCGAACCACAGTACCTGTGATCGGTGTGCCACGCTTTCTCTGTTCCAGGTATCGCAAGAGCCAATACCTCTTGGTTTCCCGACTGGCGAGATTCGCCGAGTTAAGGTGCATCTCAACTTCCGCCGCTAATGGCTCAAATTCCGCCTTCGGAATCCAAAGCTTTTGACCATGGAAAAAGGCGAGGAACTGTCGTTGATGACATAGATCGAGGTATCGGCGAATCGGTGAGGTCGCCTGAATGTACGAGTCTAACCCGAGCCCGGCGTGATAGTGCGGCTCGAACGAGACGGTCGATTTTTTGAGCTTAGAGCGCGTTGTGAAATCCTTGGCTGGCCCCTCAGGTACATCAACTGCGGCCTGGCGGGCGTTTTCATCAGGACGCTCCTGACCGCGGAACAGTACCGGCAAGTTATTCCGCACAGCGAATTGAGCCATAAGGGAGTTCGCTAAGATCATTAATTCAGCGATCAGCGAGCGAGCGGGACTCTCCTCGTCTATCTCCAAGAGACGAACCGACCCATCGTCTTCAACGAACGGCACAACCTCGCGCCGATGAACGCGCACGGCGCCCCTTCGAATACGATCCTGCTCGCACTCCGTCGCGATGTGATACACGCGCATGAGCGTTTCGTCCTCATGCTCGAGGAGGAGATCAACGTCATCATAGGTGTATCGCTGCGCTACCCGAATAAAACTGGGCACAACGGTCCAATCGCGGATCGCGAAGTTCTCTGAAAGCTGCGCTACCACAGAGAGACAGGGACGGACCTCTCCCTGACGGAGGCTCAGCTTCATATCGGAGAGCGCTTGGGGAAGCATATTAACAGTCTGATCCGCGCAATAAAGCGAGGTAGCCCGACGGCGAGCCTCACGATCAACAGCGCTGTCAGGCTTAATAGCCCACGCGACGTCCGTGATATGAATCCCTAACTCGTACCCATCCGGGGTGCGCTCGATAGATATCGCGTCATCCATGTCTTGGGTCGAGATATCATCGATTGTGAAAGCGTGCTTGCTAGTGAGGTCGATTCGCAGAGCTCGATCTTCTTCCGGAAAGTCCTCAAGGCGTGAGGGCACAGTGAATCGCTGCGCCTCTTCGAGAGAATCTTGGGAGTATCGAGTTGGTATATCGTGGCGGATAAAGGATAGATTCGAATCCTTCGTGAAGTATCCGCACCTGAGTAGGACATCAAACGCCTGTCTCTCAATCGGTGCGTTGTCTGAGACCTTGAGCGCTTGAGCGCACAGATGAATAAGCTCCTTCCCCTCTTTTTGGCGAGCTTGATCGGTATGCGCGACGCCAGCCGCAACCTCTGCCATAAGGGCGAGATTCTCCTCTATGTCGCTAGGAATGGGCGCGGTGGGATCTTTCGCTCGTTGGGCCACGCAGGCAACCGTTGCCTCACGAATTGTGACCTTTCTCTTCTTAGACTCTTCGGCGATCTTCAAGTCACCGACGACCTGCGCCGAGCGAGGCTCAAAACCATCTTTATCTCGCTTAAAATGAACCTTCTCTCGAATTAACGCGATTCGCAGGCCCGCGTGCTTCTCGGGGGTGTCAGCGCCAAAATAGCTCTGGCACAGTTCGCTCACTGAATAGAGACGATTGTCCTCATGGACAAAGGACCAGAGCTCCTCAACGTTGAGCTCAGAGGCCTCTTTTTCTATGTCGCGCGCGATAGCGTTAAGCGCCTCCGTTCTCGCGCCCACCGTCGGTCCAGCGGCGCTCGTGCCCGCTGGCAAACGGTAGAGGCGGGGCCGCGCGAGCTCGATCTCGCGCCCCCTCATATTTAACACGGTGTATCTGTCACGCTTCGTACCCGTGATGACCCCGAGAATAAGCGCTCCGTCGTCATCGTATTGCACGAGCGCGCCGAGGCTGGAATCGGTAGGTGCGGTGGTCGAGGCTTTTGTGGAGCCTGGTGGAAGAATGCTCATTACTTAGGCATCGTGCGTGAGGGCGAGCGCGATGTCAAATCCACTAGTTACCGAGGGGTGAACCCATGAAGAAGCGGGGATAACACCCCACGGCTACGAGAGCGGACCTTAGGCTACTCTTGTATTCTCAGGACGAAAAAAATCCTCTATGTATCTGAGCGGATACACGTCCGACTTGCCTCGCCGCCAACACGATAGTGATGCTGACTAAACGCAACGCCCTATCGTTATCGAGAGAGGCGAAGACCCGAGATCGTCATTCGTATTTGCGGGCCCCTCTTAGAGCGTTTATATTCTGGATATGCGCTCACTTATTATTTCAATCGCAACGTCTCTCGTCTTCGCATTCTCCCTCACCCACGCTCATGGGCAGGAGGTTTCAGCATCCAGCAGCATGGCAGCGTGTAAACCTTTACCCCGCACGATCCAGGTCGTCGAGAGATTGAGGGCGTGCGGAAACGCTCCAGCGGTGATCTTGAGTGGTCCGTGGAGACGGTCATTTAGCGCGGCGTTTCGGTGGGATGATGGAAGCTTCGATGGGCAAGACAGGAATCCCTCGAAGTTGAACGATTCAAGCGCATCTTCAAGCCCCTATAAGACACAGCGGCGGATAAGAGGAAGTAAACAGCACGTCTTGTGCTACGGAAGATTTTTGTCTTCGAACTTCCCTGTTCCTGAGCAGCTTACTATTAAGCGCAGCAGCGCACCGAAGCTCGATCGCTTCTGTATGAATTTCCCCGACTAAAGCGGCCGGCACGTCAGGCGCCTGCAAAATCAGCCGCCCTAAAAATCACGCACGACAAGCGGTTAGAAGTGAGGTCGCTATCAAGAGGCCTGTTCTCGGGCGAAGAGCTTAACCCATCGCCTGGGACAGCTGCGTGTTAAACCTCTCTACATTCGCGGTGATGACACGCTGAAGGTCATCCGCTGACCTAGCAACCCCCTCGAGGAGCCCGCGAGAGACATTCACCACCGCTCCACCTCGAATACCATCCCTGGTGGCGAATCCCGCGGTGGCGTCATCAGCGCCCGCCCCTTGAGCTCCGAAGCCGGGCATGAGGAAGAACGTCGTGGGAAGAGCATCCCGCAGCGCTCGCGCCTCATCTGGATAGGACGCGCCAACTACCGCTCCTAATCCGGAATAGCCGCACTCTCCTGTCAGTCGTTGCGCGTTGGTCGCCAACCACTCAGCAATATGCCCACTCACCGTTTTGCCCTTACTCTCTAATCCCTGAATATCCTTCGCCCCAGGGTTTGATGTTTGAAGAAGAATGAAGAGTCCTTTACCGTACTTTTCGCAATCGGCGACAAACGGCTCTAGGGTATCAAATCCGAGGAAGGGATTGATCGTTAAGGCGTCGCACTCAAAGGCGACGTGACGAGATCCGCGAATCGCGACACCACTGATAAACGCGGCGCTATAGGCTGCCGCTGTGGATCCGATATCACCTCGCTTCGCGTCGATGATTAACGGAATACGAGCACCTCGAATGCTATCGCAGAGGCGCTTGAACGCGTTCAATCCAGGCAGTCCATACTGCTCGAAGAACGCGATATTAGGCTTGATGGCGGCGACCTTACCTGTGACCGCCGCGAGAAAGATCTCGCCGAATTGAGAAAGCGCTCTTTCGATGAATTCACTATCACTGTTCGTTATTCGCTGCGCCTCGTCGAGCAAGAAAGAGGGGAGCTTTTCAATCACCGGGTCACACCCCGCGACGAGGGAGCTTTTTGAGGAAACGATTGAGGCTTGAAGTCGATCGGCGAATGTTGTCATGTCCACGCTCCGGTTGTTGTATTGGTCACGTTCCTACTATTTCCTGGAGAACAGCAAAAGGATCCGAGGAAGGCTCTCGCTCCATCCTCTTCTGAAGCTCCCGAATAGCGCTCATAAAAGCACCCCAATCCTGCTCTCGACGAATAAAGAGCTCGCGAAAGAGCCATATCTTGGAGAGATACAGCTTCAATTGAATGATATCCGCG
>JAIXPR010000019.1 GCA_027486155.1 Pseudomonadota bacterium
CGGGCCCATATCGACGGAGGCGCCGTTAGGACTGTGCACCCGTGTCATGAGTTCTTTGTTGTGCACCGCATGCGGGAGGTTTGCTGTTGCTAGGAGGGTTCGGTTTAGTAACTCATTTCCCACGTTCAAGAGCGTTGTGCAGGAATCCTGTCCAGCCTCGCGTAACATTTGAAACGTGCTCAGTCCCATGAGTGCCGCAAATAAACGATCATGTGCTGGGGTGCTTTCAAGGTTCGTCGTCGCGTTTCGATGTGATGACACCTCGAGGCGTTTCCTTAGCTGCCACGCATCGAAGTTGCAGTGTATCGCTCGCTTGAGGATGCGGTCGTGCAGGCAATAGAGCGGATCGACCCACGAGGCGACCCCCGGTCGAAGTGATCGGAAATCGTTGATCAGGTTTATTCCCTCCTCGGGAAGTGTGGCTAGAGCGTGCGCCATGTTCAGCACATTTGCGCGCGCCACTGCTCGTCGCTCTTCGTCGAGGGATTGATAGGTGACTCCACGTACGGCGTCCGGTGTCTTAAGAACACCGCGCCATCGCTCCGGTCCAACGATATTGAGGGTCGTGATCGTTTTGCTCTGTGTGAGCAAGAGGGCCTCCGCGAGTTTCTCAACGAGCTGAACCTCATCGACAGAAAGCGGGGTGGGGTGGCTGCGGTGCGAGGACCCGAGCGCGTGCAGCTGTTGCAACTCGTCGTTTGAGAGTCGCTGGAGACACGTCATGACCTCTAGGGAACCGAGTGTGTTGACAACCGGCACGAGCTGCCGCATCTCAGGCGCAAACGATAGCTGCAGGGGTGACGGACCACTTCGGTCTGGAGCCCGTTCGGCGACGTTCCGCTCTTGTTGACCATGAGGTAGTGAAAAGCGCTCGGTTAAGCGAGAACCGATTTCCGTGACCGTGGCGGTCGTCCTATGTGATGTAACGGGGATCCCCATACGCTAAGATTATGGACTCCCGAGTGAATGTCGTGTGGTAACCCTCATGAGCCAATACGCTTTCAGGGGGTTAGGAGTAGTTTTTCGGTTAGGTGACGGAGCAGTTTGAGGGACTTCGAGTGAGGAAAGCTTTGCATACCACATGTCGTCGTTATTTGAAGAAACGCTTGTAAAAACCGGGTACGCAGAGAGCTGAAGAGAAAGGTTTTAGCGAGTAAACACAGAAGGTGTCGGTCCGTACACTCATCACATGGGTGTGAGTTTCTTGGCGCCGATTTGTTGCTCTGTGTTACCTGGCGGTCACCTTACTTCTTCGATTGAAGGTGGCGGAGATACAACAACAACGCCGTGGCGCTGTGGCTGTCTTCGGCCATTTGGATCGCTTCATCGAGAGTGACCAACGTGAGGTTGGGGTTCTCGTTTGCGTTCCATCCCTCGATCTCGACCAACCAGTAGGCCGGGCTTCCCATGTGGGTACCCGAGTTCTCGGCCATCTGACCCAGATAGGTGGGAACGATTGACCGTGCATTTTGTGCAGCACCGGTCTCTTCGTCCAGCTCACGGAGAGCCGTCTTCATTCCCTTCGGCAGGGTATCGACGGTGGTCTCTTTCTCCGACTCCCACGCCTCGGAGAAACCGCGAGGGATCTCCCAGGTGTATCGGCCGAGATTGACCCTCCACTGCTGGAGGAGCAGGATCTTGCCGTTGACGATCGCCAAACTGATGGCGCCGTCTCCGTTGAGGTTGCTTCGGACGATGAACGGCTTGGGTGCCTGTCCTTCAGCCCACTGAACGTTCAACTGAACGTCCAAGAAGAAGGGGCGATTCCCTCGTGCCTCGTCTTGCACAAGCTCGACGATTTTGGGGAAGTCCCGATCGGATGGTTGGAGCGCTGCCGGGGCGGTGAGGCCCAGGCCTTTGATTGCGGGGATGATCTCCGCCGCGTTCGATGTATTCATGTAGTGTATGTTTTGTTGTTACCTCTAGCTCTGCGTTGTAACCGGGGTGCCTGATGACACTCGGTGTGCGCGCATACTAGCTAGAATCTACCGCGCAAGCGGACTCTAGCTAGTATGCGAGAACCCCTGAGATGTCATGGCAAACCGTAAAGACAACGACGTATATGTGGTAGGCAAAGCGCCTCACATACTTGGTCTTCTACCCCTATAACGATGTAGCCTCTATTGTAGTGATGTCAGTGGACTACGCAAATGAGGGGCTAGAGGTGATTCGGAGAGAGGAGGACAATTTCCGACCGTTTTAAGCAGCTTCGCGGTGATATACATGCCGCACGGACTAGGGCCTCACCCTCGTTGTTCTCTTCCGGTCTCTTTATGTACCCTGACACGTGAACGTGCTCGTGCTCGTAAACGTACCCGAAAACGTTGGGTTTTTATTCCGGGTACGTTTACGTTTACGTTCACGTTCACGTTTACGTTCACGTTAACGTTTACGTTCACGTGGGTTTAGCGTTCCTTCCCTAAGAAATATCTTCCCGGTATTCTGATAGCTTCGTATTCGGGTTCCAGAGAGAAGAGTTGAGAATCGAACAGAACTTTCGTTTACCCAGGTCACCAAGCGCTATGCCCACTATGTCACACCACACCGCTCCACAAGGAATTGAGATCGCCGATTCCGAGGGCTCACGTTTCCGCCTCTCCCGCGAGAGCGAACAATATCTCCTCACCGTCGA
>JAIXPR010000004.1 GCA_027486155.1 Pseudomonadota bacterium
ATAAGAAATTGGCTTGTTCGGGTTCCGGCAGGGGTGCAGGGGCGAAGCCCCGCCCGTCATCCGAATCTTGGCTTTAGCCAAGTTCGGATAGGAAAAAATGGAGCGGGTGAAGAGATTCGAACTCTCGACCTCTTCCTTGGCAAGGAAGCGCTCTAGCCAACTGAGCTACACCCGCTTAACGGTTTACCGTCAAGAAGGTGAATAGTTACTGCCTTTACCGGGAAATGTCAACGCCCTGGCCCTAGGTACTTACAGATCATACCCTCACGATCATTGCTGGCATTCCTCCTTTAATTTAGGCAGGATACGGCACATAACGATGTAACTTCACAGGTACAGGGGTACGTATGACCGATTCATGGGATGAGCGACGCCAGGCGCAAGAAGAGAGCTACTTCGACAGAGCAAATAAGGAGTCCCTTGCTCGCCTCGCGCGCAAGCAACAAGGCGCGGCACGACTAAGTCCCGCTACTGGAGAGCCGATGGAGCAGATCGTGGCGTTCGGGGCTATCGTAGATCGATGCACGACCTCTGGCGGCATCTGGTTGGACGCGGGAGAGCTCGACGAGATCCTCGCCGCGGCGAAAGAGAGCACACACTCCCTCAAAGATTTCATCGGAGCCCTTCCCTCTCTCAAACCATCTGAGAGCCCAGTTCACGAGGGGCTTCCAAGCCCGATCAACGGCAAGCCGATGAACGTAGAGAAGGTTCTCGGCATCTCGATCGCGCGGTGCGCGGAGAGCGGTGGTATCTGGCTCGACGCTCGCGAGCTCGATCGCCTGATCGCCTCCTCTCACCAATCACTTGGCAGCTCCATTAAGGAGTTCTTCTCGCTCGTTCTTGGCAAGAAGTAAGTGATGAACGGGTACATGGGGCGAACCCTCATGTGCCCTACCTACCGAAGCGAGGCAAACCCCCTCCCCGCCGCCCACGCGCTACCACGTCAACAGTATCTTCCCTACATGCCCACTGCGGCGCATCAACTCATGAGCTTCTTCGACCCTGTCGAAGCCAAAGACCGAGTCAACTACTGGTCGCATCGCCCCCGTGTCGAAGAGAGGGGCGAACCTCTCCGAAAAATCTCGCACTAACTCACTCTTATCGGGCACACTGCGACTTCGGAGCACGGAGCCGATGATGGAGAGCCGTTTTCGCATCACCACCGAGATATCAAGCTCTGCCTTGGCACCGCTCATCGTCGCGATGCACACCAATCGACCCTGAGGGGCGAGCGCGGCGATATTCCGTTCGAAGTAGTCACGACCGATGATGTCCAAAATGAGAGAGACGCCCCCGCCACTCCATCGCGCGACCTCTGAGGCGAAGTCCTCCCTCTTGTAATTGATCACAAGCTCAGCACCCAAGGAGCGACACCGTTCGATCTTAGCGTCATCACCAACGGTGCACGCGACCCGAGCGCCCACAGCACGAGCGACCTGAATGGCGGCCGTCCCAACTCCGCTCGCACCACCATGGATCAGCACCGTTTCACCGGCGACGAGACGCCCCTCACCTACTAGATTAGCGTAGGCGGTTATAAACGCCTCCGGTATCGCCGCGGCATCTTGGAGAGATACAAATTTCGGCCGGCGCAAAACCTGACCCGCGGGCACCGCGACCAGCTCAGCGTATCCACCCCCCGAGAGAAGCGCGCACACCTCATCTCCAACATGAAGCGAGGCCACCTCCGGCGCTACACGCTCAACGATTCCGGAAACCTCTAATCCGAGCAGCTCCGAGGCGCCGGGCGGAGAGGGATACTTGCCAGCACGCTGCAACAGGTCCGCTCGATTGACCCCGGCTGCGGCGACCCGAATCAACACCTCACCGGGAGAGAGCGTTGGATCGGGAACCTCACGCGTGACGAGAGTGCTCTGCGGTCCCGGATTATCTATCTCAATCGCTCTCATGCTTACCTTCCGTAGATACTGATGCCGTACGCAGCACCCCGCCCCGATCCGCGGTCTGGAGCCACCCTGGCGTTAGAGCAAGGGGGAGCTCAAATCCGAGTTGTCGCTGCGCATAGGGATGAAAGAGCCCTAATCGGTACGAGACGAGACGTAGCTCAGGAGCTCTCGCGCCATCGTAGTACGGGTCTCCGACGATAGGATACCCGAGGGAGGCGAGATGAACGCGAATCTGATGGGTGCGGCCGGTTTTCGGCTCAACCCGAAGAAGGGTCCGCTCCTCACCATCACACACCTCGTGACTGAGCTTGGTTACGACCGTCAACGCCTCTTCCCCCCCTTCCGCGACAACCCCCCGCAGCATCGCGTAGCGAGGATCTCGCCCTATCGGAGCCCGCACCTCGATCGTGTCGTGCGGAAAATCTCCTGAAACCTGCGCCACGTAGTACTTCTCGACCGCATGCCTATCATACGCCCGTTGCAACGCGGCGTTCATGCGAGAGGTGAAGGAGACCAGCAAGAGTCCGGCGACACCGGTGTCAAGTCGTGAGGGAAGATGCAGTGGCTTCGCGAAATGATCGCGAAGGTAGGTGGCGAGGGAAAATCGCCGCTGGTCTCGGGGAGGTATCGTAGGAAGTCCAGCGGGTTTGACGACGACCGCCATATCATCGTCTTGATAGAGTACCGAGTCCGGCGAGAAGCTTGGATAGAGTGACGCGACATCGTTAAAATCACCGAGTGGCTCAAAGTACTCAACGGTCGCCGGTGGCACCACCTCACTCTCGAGCTGAGCGGGGCGCCTATTGAGGTAGACACCACCGACCTCGAATCGCTCAGGCCACGTTGCAGGATCGATGTGTGGAAGGCTCTCAACCAGCATATCTCGGCAGGTCAACCCAGACCGCGAGCCCTCTGTCACTGGGAATATCCAGCGCTTACTCCGAAAGGTAGCTTGAATTCGTTCGATATCGAGCGGTCGCACAACGTGGTGTCCTCACACACGGGGATGACCTCCCCGTGCGAGTAGTGTACCCGCATTACCCGTTGGTGTGTAGGGGGAAGAGGTCGGTATCCGCGCCGCCCTCTCCGTGCGCCTTACTGCGCGCTCTTCGAGCTTAACCGATTGGTCAACTCAAGCGCTCGCTCCGCGTTCATGAGAGAGAGGATCTGACCGATACGCTTCTCAGGCATCCGCTTGATCAGAGAGTGCGCGATGTTGATATCAAGTTGCTCAAGCAGGTGAGCCGCCTCCGGCGGATTCATGGACCCGTACACGTTCGCGAGCTGGTCGAGTTGCACATTACGTTGCTTCTCGCCCTTTTCACGCTCAAGCTTCAACCGCTCCGATAATTCCTTTAACTCGGTAAGTCGCGCGGCGAGATCTCGGTCACGGGTCGCGAACTCATGCTCCCGTTGCTCAAGTCGTCCACTTCGCTCCTCAAGCTCCGAGCGACGTTGGTCGAGAGCCGTAAGGATCTTAGCCTCCTCCTTACTCCACTGAGGGCCGGTACGAGGTGGGGTAACGATGGCGGCCTCCACAGGCTGAACAGCTCCCACTCCCGCGGCCTCAAGGGCGGATACTGAGATCTTAGCGACGCAGAAAAGAACAACGAGCACCACGGCGCTCATCTGTCCACGGGATGCGATACCCGAAAACATCGAAGCCGCTCTGGTCGGAGTGGTAGCGGGAGAGGATCGTTTTCCTGCCGCCCGAGTGTAGGTAGGAGCTTCCGTTTTTCTCGTCTCAGCCTCAGCTATCTGCGGAGCGGGGGAAGGTTTCTGCTGGGGAGCGGCGCGAACCGAACCGACCTTGCTTGGAGAGAGCGAAGCACCGCGCTTCATCATCATCTGATTCATCGCTCTGTTGAGATCGTCGTACAACTCGTGAGCCTCTTCCTTCGTCAGCTTCTTATCCGTCATAAATCTTCGCTACCTCGTTCCCCTGGAGTTCGCCCGTTGCGTCGCGACCTCATCAAGTTGGTTAATCTCTTCCTTGAGCACCTCGTGGTCGTATTCCGCTCTTCGCTTCTCCCTCAGCATCTCAAGGGCCTTAGCGTCCTTGTTTGCCTGGATGTACCGCTCTTGGGCTTCAACGACGGCCTTACGGGCCTCCTCTACCTTGAGGGCTTGCTGCTCTATCAGCTTCTGAATCCGCTGAGCATACGCACCCGTCAACAAGAGCTCACTTGCAGTAACTATGCCATTTTCGCCGGCGTTCAAACGAAGGAGTTCAGCCTCTAACCCCCCTAAGACACTCTGCTCATGGGCGAGCACGGCGTTACGCCGGCCAAGTTCTTGACGCGCCTCGTCACGGATCTGCTCACGGATATCAAGGATGCGCTGGAGCCGGAACTTAAAACGCTTCATAACCCTCGCGGACGATCATCGCCTCTTAGTGGTAGTCGCTCTTAGCTAACGATCTCCTTCATCGACCGCCAACACTCCTCAAGGGAGCATGGTCTATCAGCGGACTGCTTCAGGAAGCTCAGAACCTTCTCGTGTTTCTGCACCGCCCTGTCGACTCGGGGGTTTTGGCCAGCTTTGTAGGCTCCGATAGTGATAAGATCCTCGACCTCCTGGTAGGAGGCCAGGATATCACGCACCTCGGTCGCCATCTTCAGCACCTCAGGCTCAACGATATCGGACATGACACGGGAGATGCTTTGGAGGACATCGATCGCGGGATAGTGGCCGCGCCCCGCCAGACGCCGGCTCAGGACGACGTGCCCATCGAGGATACCTCGCACGGCATCCGCGACCGGCTCGTTCATGTCATCACCTTCTACGAGGACGGTGTAGAGTCCCGTAATACTCCCCTCTCCCTGACAGGTACCGGCGCGCTCAAGAAGTCGCGG
>JAIXPR010000402.1 GCA_027486155.1 Pseudomonadota bacterium
AACAGCAAGTAAGTATCGGGCACAGAGACTCCGTGAAGGCGTCTGGACTGAGTAATAAGGTCCAGGCGCTTTTTTATTGAGTTGGAGAGGGACCTCTGTATGGGGCAATCCCTCCCGTTGCTCACGGATAGACACGGCTCGGAGCGTGCGATCCCTCACAAAAGAGACAGATGCGACCCCAAAACACGGTTCCCCGCCTTTCCCAATTCTTCCTGGGCGGTGTAGTCTTCACCCCATGCAGAGGTGGCCCCTTATTATCTTCACTGTGTTGGCTTTGTGTCTTAGCGCGTGCGCGCCGGATGATCCCCCACCGCCACCCCTGCCTGGAACCTCCGCCTCAGTTGATCGGGGCCAACGGATCGCCGATGGTCTCGGCGCCTGCGGCTTTTGTCATTCGATGGAGGGGAAGCCGGGAGCGCCCCTCTCCGGTGGTCGAATGATGAGCGATACCTTCGGTGATGTAGCGGGTCCAAACATCACGGTCTCTCCGGCTGGTATCGGCACATGGAGCGAGTCCGATGTACGAACGCTCATGCGCGCGAACAAGCGACCCGATGACACCTACCTCTATTCTTGGTTCCACAAGGGGAATGAGTGGATGTCGGACGCCGATCTGACCGCTCTTATCGCCTACCTGCGCAGCGTTCCCGCGGTCGACACGACCGTTGAGCGACGCGAGATCGGCTGGATCGAGCGTAACACGACAGGCTTCTTCACCTCTGCCGCGGAGGTCAAAGGATATGTGCCGCACATATCGCCACGCTTCCGCGTTCAGTACGGTGAGTACCTGACGAACAGCGTGGCTGGGTGCGATAGGTGTCACGCAACTCCGGGGGGCACCTTTGGGTCCGATGAGTATCTCTCCGGAGGCGCGGAGATTACCTTTGATGGCGAGACGAAGGTCGCTCCCAACATCACACGCTCAAAGAGCGCGGGGATAGGGGATTGGAGTGAGGAGGATCTTAAGGTCTATCTGCTCTCAGGCCGAACCCCCTCGGGTAAGCAGGTCGATACACGGTTCTGTCCGGTAGAATTCTATCAGCGCGCGACACCCGATGAGATCGATTCCGTTGTCGCGTACCTACGATCACTCCCGGTCATTGAAGAGCCGCAGTCCTAGTATGATAGTTCTTGGTATCGAGTCGAGTTGTGATGAGACCGGTTTAGCGATCCTTGAGATCGATGCGGCCGGCGTATCCACGATTCGCGGCGAGGTTCTTTCGTCCCAAGTTTCACTACACGAGAAGTACGGTGGGGTCGTTCCTGAGTTGGCCTCTCGTGAGCATATGCGAAACCTTCCGGTGTTGTGTGAAGAGCTCTTTCGCGCGACCGGCATCTCGCTCGGTGATATCGATGGCATCGGCGTCACCTGCGGACCGGGGCTCAAGGGATGTCTGCTGATGGGGGTGACCTTCGCGCAGGGGCTCGGTCTTTCGCACTCTATCCCCGTGTTTCCGGTCAATCACATCGAGGGGCACATCCTTTCCGGTGAACTCCATGAACCGAAGCTGAAGCCTCCATACCTTACCTTAGTGGTCTCCGGTGGGCACACCGAGATACTCCTCGTTGAGGGGCTCGGTCGCTACACCTGTCTCTGCAGGACGCGAGACGATGCCGCTGGTGAGGCGTTCGACAAATCAGCGAACCTCTTGGAGCTTCAGTATCCTGGTGGAGCTCGACTCGCTGGATGGGCGGATAAGGGCGGACCATCTCCACGATTTAAGGTTCCTCGGGTCGCTCGTGAAATGGAGGACTTTAGCTTCTCCGGTCTTAAGACCTCGGTCGCTCTGACGGTGAAGAAAAACCGCGAGGAGCTCAAGGGCGATCAGAAGCTCTTCGCCGACATGTGTTGGGCTATTCAGGACGGTATCGTTGACCCGCTTGTAGTGAAGGTGTTGCGTGAAGTGAACGCGCGCCGGTTGCCCCTCGTGGTATGCGGCGGGGTCTCGGCGAATGCTGAACTGCGAAGGCGCCTGACGCAGAAATGCCCCACAGTGTATTTTCCGCCGATGAAGCACTGTGTCGATAACGGAGCTATGATCGCTTACGTGGCGGCTAGATACCTTGCGGCCGGAATCACGTCTCCGCGCATCGATATCTTCAGCCGGTGGCCAGTTGAGACCTTACGCGATTTCTATGGAGTAACAGATGGCTAAAGGTCCGCGTCGTGAGCGTGCAAAAGATACCTTGCGAGATTTGAACGTTCGTCCGACGAAGGAGAGGGGGCAGAACTTCCTCATTCGTCCGGAGATCCCGCAGGCGATAGCGGATTTCGGTAACGTCCCCGAGGACGCACAGGTGGTTGAGATAGGTCCCGGTACCGGCGCTCTGACGGAGTATCTGGCGAAGTTCAAGAACCTCACCCTGATTGAGATTGAGCCGAGCTTCTGCGAACATCTCGCGACGAAGTTTCCTCACGCGAAGATTATTAATGCCGATGTACGAACAGTCGATCTCTCAACGATTGGGAACGATCTCTACGTCTACGGTAACATCCCCTACGTTTTCTCCTCAGAGATCGTGTTCCATCTGATCAAATGCCGGGCCCAGGTAAAGCAGGCGGTCATGATGGTGCAAAAGGAGTTCGCGGAGCGTATCGGCGCTCGCACAAGTACGCGCGCCTACGGAAGTATCTCTGTTTCAGCGCAGCTCTTCTCCGATGTGGAGCTCGGGATAATCGTGCCGGGAGACGCCTTCCATCCACCGACCGAGGTCCAGTCGCGCGTGATGAAGCTTACCTTTCGGCAGGCCCCACGGGCTGATGTCCCTGATTACGAGTTTTTCCAGGTAGTGGTTCGAGCGGCGTTTTCACAACGTCGAAAGAAGTTGCTCAATAGTTTGATGTCGCAAGGTCGGTGGTCGAAGGAGCGGATCCTTGAGGCGCTCGCGGCATCCGGGATCTCACCTGACGTGCGAGCGGAGACCCTCTCTGTTGAGGAATTCGCGACCCTGACGAAGGCGTTTGCGCAGGGGGCGTAGCGGCCCCTTCGAGAGGTATTCCTAGCCAGCCAGGCCCTCGGTGCTCCCCATCGCCGCCATGACCAGAAGCGTGACCTGGGTTGTCTCCCATCTTCTCAGCTCGTGCCACCTTAACCGAGAGGCAAGAAATAAGATTTTTACCACAAAGGACGCAGAGGTCGACCCTAGTACCATATCTCTGATGCGTGGTGTCTGGGGTGTCGGGCCCCCCTCAACCCCTAGAACGTGGTGTACCTCTCCGTACTCGTACGGTAGGATTACCTTGCTTTTCGGTGTTGTTCCTCGTCGGGTCACAGGGATCCGTATCGTGAGGGGTATGCCGAAACAAAAGCAACCGACCGACGAAAGGCTCGAACATTACACTATGCGAACATCTCCTCTCACGATCTCTCTTCTCTGCGTCGCGGTACTTGTAACCTCCCTGTTCTCCGCGTCAGCGGAGGACGGCGCCCCTGCGGCTAAGGAAAGCGCGGTCTCACTTGTGGGGATGACGCCGGAAGGGGATGATGTCGAACGGCCAAGTCAGATCGTATTCCAGTTTAGTCGACCTGTTGTTCCCCTTGGTCGGATGGAGCGAAGTGAGAAGGAGATAGCGATCGCGATTGAACCAAAGCTCGCGTGTGAGTGGCGATGGATGAATACCAGCGCGCTCTCCTGCAACCTGGGACAGAAGGCGATGCCCCAGCTTGCGACGACCTACCGGGTCACTATCCCCACGGCCTTTGATCTGAGTCGTGGCGAGGTTCTCTCCGCGCCGCAGACTCGCACCTTTACCACTAACCGTCCGCGAGTGACGGAGTCATGGTTTACGACATGGAACGCGCCGGGGCTTCCCGTGATCGGACTAGCGACCAATCAACGGGTTTCGGCGGAAGCGCTCGCTCAAACCCTTCGTCTTGAGGATGCGCAACGGGTCTCTCACGAATTTACCGTCGCGGAGATGATACCCGCGCCGGAGGATGAGTTGAGCGAGGCCGAGATCGCCGAGCAGCGGGGAGAGCGGTGGGTCATCACTCCCAAGAGGGAGTTGCCGCTCGATACGGACATTAAGCTTACCGTTCAGCCCGGGTTACGCTCTGAAGTCGGTAGTGAGCCCGGCATAGAGAATCGCACCGTCGTACAATTCGCTACCTTCCCCGAGTTCTCGTTCCTAGGCGTCTCGTGCCTCGATATCAAAGGGAAATCGATCTCAATCCCAGCAACGGGCACGGTATCCAACCGCAAGACGCAGCGTTGCGATCCCCTCAATTCGATTCGTCTCCTCTTTAGTGCGCCGGTCCTCAAGGAGGGCGTCAAGGACGCGCTCACCTCGAAGCCTGATCTTCGTGGTGGAAGGACCGACTTTGATCCGTGGGCGGATGTCTACTCCTACTCTCGACTGCAGGGCGCGCATCGCCGCGGTGAACAGTACGGTGTAAGCCTTCCGTACGGCCTCAAAGCGAACACGGAATACTCATTTCAAGCCGCCGCGGAGGGTGTACACGACCAATTCGGTCGATCTCTCCCTACACCACTCGTCGCCACCCTGTTCACCGATCACCGCCCAGCCCGCTACGTGCTCGATAACCAGGTATCGGTGTTAGAGAAGGAGACCGATTCTCAGCTTCCGGTGATAGTGAACAACATCTCCGCGCTGAAGCTCACCTATCAAACTCTCACTGCAGCCGGTAGTCGTTCCGGGCTCACAAAGACCCTCACGCCGTACAGCGCGCAAGATATCGCGTATCCCTACCCGATCGATGTGCGCGGCATGTTAGATGGAAAATCCGGTATCGTTCAGGGAACCCTTGCGACGCAACCCTCGACGAGTGATGGCTCGAAGTGGTTCCTCTCTCAGGTAACGCCCTACGCGGTGCATGTGAAGCTCGGGCACTTCAATTCAGCGGTGTGGGTGACATCCCTCGCGAACGGTGAGCCGATTGCGAACGCGAAGGTCTCTATCGTTAGCGATACCCTGACAAGCCTCAGCGCGACGCCGAAGGTTCTCGCCACCAGTACGACCGACGGGAGCGGTGTCGCGCTCCTCTCAGGAACCGACACCGTTGATCCGGAGCTCGCTCTTCTCTATCAGTGGGAGCCGAGTAAGCCGCGACTCATGGTGCGGATAGAGAAGGATGGGGACTTCGCGTTGGTTCCGATCGGATGGGATTTTCAGGTCTACGCCGGCGACATATACGCGCAGATGAATAAGCGATACGGGCACGTTCGCGCATGGGGTACCACCGCGCAGGGGCTCTACAAGGCTGGCGATACCGTTCAGTTTACCTTCTGGGTTCGTAATCAGAACAACGAAACCTTCGTTCCCGCCCCAAGAGAGGGGTACAAGCTTGAGGTGATGGACCCCACGGGCAAGGTGGTGTTTGAGGTTCCGAGCCTTACCCTTTCTGAGTTTGGTTCGTTCGCTGGAAGCTTCACCACTAAGACCGATGCGGCCGTAGGGTGGTACACCTTTGGACTTACCTCAAATTTTTCAAAAGAGCGCTGGGAACCTATTCGGGTTTTGATTAGTGACTTTACTCCGGCTTCGTTCAAGGTGCAGACGGAGATCCTCGGTGATGTTGTTCGTTCAGAGTCCGAGGTGCAGGTTACAACGCACGCGAGACTCCACGCGGGAGGTCCATACTCTGATGCCGCCGCGCGAGTTACCGCCATCGTCCGCGGCGCGCCTCTGAAGGCCTCTGACCCGCAGCTTGAGAAGTTCTACTTCGAGTCTCAGGTGGGCACCGAGAAGGAGGTGTACCAGGTAGAGGAGAAGCTTGACGCTCACGGGGATCGTACGACGAAGTTTTCTATGCCAAAGGTCGATATTCCCTACGGCGACCTCGTAGTTGAGAGCGCGGTTGGTGACGATCGGGGTAAATCCGTCGCAAACACGTCTAAAACTCGCTTTCTCGGCCGGGACCGGTATGTAGGGATTACGCATGCGGGGTGGCTTCTTACCGCCGGCCAGGAAGCGACCGCGCAGGGAATTATTATCGACTCAAACGGTGCCAAGGTGACGAGCACTCCGTTTTCGATCTCGATCGAACGGGAAGAGACGAAGGCCGTGCGGGTCAAGAGCGCCGGTAACGCGTACGTGACGAAGTACGAGAACTCATGGATTCCCGTTCATCGGTGCGAGGTCGTTTCGGCCACAGAGCCCTCTCCGTGTGTATTTACACCCCCGTCACCGGGTGAGTACCGGATTACCGGCACAGTGCGCGATACCAAGGGCGTTGAACACACGAGTAGTATCTCTCGATGGGCGACCGGAAAGGGGGATGTTGTATGGGAATCTGGAGCTACTAACGAGCTTCAGATCGTCCCAGAGAAGAAGAGCTACAAAGTAGGGGAGAGCGCGAAGTTTTTGATCCAGAATCCGTATCCCGGTGCGCGAGCGCTCCTTACGGTGGAGCGGTACGGAGTGCAACGTTCGTGGACACAGGTACTCCCCGACAGCACCGCGGTGATCGAGGTTCCCATCACGAAGGACCAGATCCCGGGGTTCTTCTTCTCGGCGACCGTGGTTTCGCCACGAGTGGAGAAGCCGATCGAGGGCAAGGTGGACCTCGGAAAACCGGCCTTCAAGATGGGGTATGCGCAGATATCGGTGGTCGACCCGGCTAAGCAGATTCAGGTCGACGTGAAGCCGCGCGCGGCGAGCTACCGCCCACGAGATTCTGTGACCGTGGATATTGTGGGACGATCTCCCAGTGGTGATTCAGCGCCGATGGAGTACGCGGTTACGGTGCTTGATGAAGCGGTATTCGATCTCATTCGTCAGGGACGTGGGTACTTTGACCCGTACCAGGGCTTCTATTCGCTCGAAGAGCTCGATGTTCAGAACTACAACATCATCAAGATGCTTGTCGGTCGTCAAAAATTCGAGAAGAAAGGCGCTAACGCGGGTGGTGATGGCGGCTCGCAGCTCGATATGCGCTCCATTAAGAAGTATGTCAGCTACTGGAATCCATCGATCTATCCCGATTTGACTGGAAGGGCTTCGATCACCTTTGACGCTCCCGATAACCTGACCGGTTGGAAGGTGCTGGTCATGGCGGTCACCAAAGATGATCAGATGGGGCTTGGAACTGGAAGCTTCACCGTGAACAAGCAGACAGAGGTTCGTTCGGCGCTACCTAATCAGGTTCGAGTGGGTGATACATTCGCGGCGACCTTCACCGTTATGAACCGCACCGATTCACCCCGTACCTTGTCGGTTGAAGCGCGTGCGGAGGGAGATGCTGTTCAGGGAACCTTCTCTCCCATGAAGCTCGTCGCTGAGCCCTTTAAGCGGTATCCGATCGTTATCACAGCCACGGCGCTTCGGAGCGGTGAGGGGCGCTTTGTGGTTCGGGCCTCCGACGAGCGTGATGGGGATGGTGTAATCGCTACGGTCCCTGTGCTCGAGCGAGCTACGCTCCAGACCGCCGCTACCTTCGGTTCCTCCGATGGTACGGAGGTACGAGAGCAGCTCGCGTTCCCCACGGATCTGGCTCCCAACGTTGGCTCGGTAGGTGTGGTACTCTCTCCCTCGATCGTTGGTGCGCTCGAAGGAGCGTTCGCCTATATGCGGGAGTATCCGTACACCTGCTGGGAGCAGAGGATCTCCAAGGCGGTGATGGCGGCGAACTCCGTTACCCTTGCGGCACATCTCCCGAAGAATTTCACCTGGAAGGGCGCGCAAGATCTGGTGCGTGAGACACTTTCGTCGCTCTCATCGTATCAGGCTCCAAACGGGGGCATGAGCTTCTACAAGGCGCAGGACGAGTACGCGAGCCCATACCTGAGCGCCTACACAGCGCTCGCGCTCACCTGGCTCCGCGATAGTGGCTACACCGTGCCGGAGAGCGAAGAGGCTAAGCTGCAGGAGTACCTCACTAAGCTCCTGCGAAAAGAGGAGTTCCCGACCTTCTTCTCGCCAGGTATGAGGTCGAGCGTTCGGGCGGTCGCGCTCGCGGCGTTGGCGCGACGTGGTAAGGCCACCGTCGCGGACCTCACGCGCTATCGAGGAGTGGTGCGCGAGATGAATCTCTTCGGGAAGGCGAACTTTCTTGACGCGGCCGTACGTCTGAACGCTGACAGCGCGCTGATTGACGATGTCGTGAAGCAGATCCTCTCCTTTGGCAATGAGAGCGCGGCGACCTTTACCCTAACTGAGCCGGTCGAAGCGGTTTCGCAACGGATACTCGATTCGAATATGCGCTCTCAATGCGCTGTGCTCTCCTCATTCCTGAGTGTCGGAACGGCAAATGGAGCATCAACGAAGCGGCTTGAGGGGATCGTACCTAAGATGGTGCGGTCGATCCCCCTTGAGCGTGCGCGAAAGGATCGGTGGGAGAATACCCAAGAGAATCTGTTCTGCGTGCGGGCGTTGGCGGAGTACAGCCGCCGTTTTGAAAACACGGTGCCGAGCCTCAATCTTGACGTGCGAGTTGGTGGTGAGAAGCTTGCGACGGTAGCGATGACGAGCGCTGCGAGTGAACCTGTTGAGGTGAGCCGGACCCTTACGGCAAACGATGCTGGAAAGAGGGAGGAGCTCATCGTGGCTCCTCACGGCAAAGGGAGGTTCTACTATACCGGACGCCTCAGCTACGCGCCGAAGGAGCTCAAGACAACTCCGACAAATAGCGGCATGGAGCTTGCTCGTGAGTATAGCGTCCTTCGAGGTGGTACCTGGACTATCCTTAAGGAGCCGGTGGCGCTCAAACAGGGAGAGCTTGTGAAAGTTGACCTCTTCCTTCGACTCGCCGCGCCGCGAAACTTCGTGGTTGTAAACGATCCGATACCGGGAGGGCTTGAGGCGGTTAATCGGGAGCTCGCCACAACTTCCTCGGTTGACGCGGCGAAGGGAGAGTTCCTCGGCTCTCAAGGTTCACTCTGGTTTGACCACCGGGAATGGATCGATTACGGAGCGAACTTCTGGAGCTTCTATCACCAGGAGCTGCGCGACTCCGCGGCTCGGTTCTATGCCGAGTATCTTCCTGCCGGCAATTACCACCTCTCCTACGTGAGCCAAGCGATCGCGCCGGGCACCTTCGGTATCCTCCCTGCGCACGCTGAGGAGATGTATGATCCGGATGTGTTCGGGGATTCCGCCCCGGATACGTTGCGTGTTGAGGCGCTTCAGTAATGAGAATTCGCGGACGAGGGTGGCGAGCGGTCGCGATAGCGGTCGCTCTGGGCATCGGTGCCCTCTGGGGCGCTGTTGAGTATTCGGTGGAGCCGTTTCCGCAACACCTTCTTCCTCATGCCACAGAGGGAACAAAACTTAACGTCGTGGATAGGGTTGGACGCCCGCTCGCGTACACCTTCGCGGGGAGGTGGAATCTTGGTGACCAACGTCCTCTCCATGCGGTACCGGAGCTTGTGCGGCGCGCATTCATTGAGGCCGAGGATCGGCGGTTTTACGAACACCACGGCGTAGACTGGTATGCCCGCGCGCATGCGGTGTTCCAGAATATCAAGGCGGGGAGGGTGGTGCGCGGCGCGAGTACCATTACCGAGCAGGTTGTCCGGATGCTGCATCCTCGCACGCGCTCCCTCTGGTCGAGATTGATCGAGGGGGTGGAAGCGCAGAGGCTCGAAGCGCGATTCAGTAAGGGGGACATCCTTGAATTTTATCTTAATCAGGTGCCGTTTGCGGCGAAGCGCCGTGGAGTAGCGCAGGCTGCGCGCTACTACTGGGACCGAGATCTTGAGACCCTTACCCCACAAGAGGTCCTTGCTCTCTCCGTTATGGTACGCTCTCCTGAGCGGCTCGACCTCTATAAGCATGCACGTGGCGTTGATCGTGGCGTGCGGGAGCTGAGTGATCGGCTCCTTTTCGTTGGTGTTTTGTCTTCAAGCGAGGTCGAATCTATTTCGCGCGATGATCTACAGTTGCGCCGTGGTGAATCGCCGGTACGTGCCGATCACTTCGTTCGGTATGCGCAGGAGAAAGCGCGGGACGGCATTTCTGGCAGCCGTGTCGTCTCGACGATCGACGCGACCTTACAATCTCGAGTGCGGGATATCCTTGAGGAACGGGTGAGGGATCTCAGCTCTCACCATGTGACGGATGGTGCTGTTGTTGTCGTCGATAACGAGAGCGCGGAGATTCTCGTGTGGGCGAATGCGGGCGAATTTGGAACGGAGGAGGGGAGTCAGATTGATGCTGTCGTAACGCCGCGTCAGCCGGGCTCGACGTTAAAGCCCTTTCTGTATGCGCTTGCGCTCAGTCGCGGGTGGAGCGCCGCCACTCGAATCGACGATGCTCCGCTGGTTCAGGGGGTTGGGGCGGGTGTTCACGCTTTTCGCAACTACAGTCGGATGTACTACGGACCGATATCGCTACGAGAGGCCCTGGGAAATTCACTGAACACTCCCGCCGTGCGCACGGTGCGGTTTACCGGAACCTCCGAGTTTCTCGATCTCCTGCGGACCGCCGGCTTCACGTCGCTCACAAAACCCGTCGAATTTTACGGAGAGGGATTGGCCCTTGGAAACGGGGAAGTTTCCCTCTTCGAATTGGTGCAGGCGTATACCGCGCTCGCTCACCGTGGGGTATGGCGTCCCCTTCGAGTGATACGGGGTGGAACGGAATCTCGGAGCAGTATGCGCCCTCACCACCTCGTATCTCCCGAGGTAAGTAGCGTCATCGGAAGTATCCTCTCCGATCCGCACGCGCGGCGAAAGGAATTTGGAGGGGATGGGCTGATGCGCTTTCCGATTCAGACCGCGGTTAAGACCGGCACCTCCTCCGATTATCGTGACGCATGGGCGATAGGATACAACGCTCACTACACGGTAGGCGTATGGATGGGGAATCTGAACCGCACCTCAATGCTCGAGATAAGTGGCGCTCGGGGGCCAGCGCTTGTGCTGCGGAGCGTCTTCGCCGAGTTGGGGCGAAGGCGAGACGCGCAGCCTTTGTACCAAAGTTCGACGCTCCTTCACCGAACGGTGTGTCCGATCTCGGGAGAGCTTGCAAGAGGCGGGTGTCCTCACATGGATGAGGTATTTGTTCCGGGCGGCGAGCCGCGGCAGGAGTGTATCCTCTCGCATGACGGTGGGTCGGCCACTGAAGGGGCGCGGGAGCACACTCCATCAGTGCGGATAATCATGCCAACCCCTGGTCTTCATGTAGCCCGGGACCCTCGAATTCCTGACCCCCTTGAAGCGCTGCCCTTCCAGGTAGAGGCGACTCGTCCCATCACCGCCATCCGCTGGCTCGTTGATGGCGCGCAGGTAGGGGAGACCGGTGCGGGAATCCTCGCGTATTCCTGGGAACTTCAGGAGGGGCGCCATACGGTTACTGCCAAGGTGCGGGTAGAGGATAACGAGGATTGGTTGGAAACCGAAGATATAGGTTTTTGGGTGAGATAGGTTGTCTCGCCTCTCTTGTTGCGGTTGTCTCGTTTCTCCCCCATTCCCGTGGCAACAGTCTGTTTGATGACCCCTTACCAGCGGCAGATCCTGCGCTCGCTCATGGGGATCAACAAAGAAGGCACATACAATATCCCAGCATAGTGTGATGGGGCCCGACTCTGCATGAGCGTTCAAGCGTACCTACCGATTTCGCCCGAAAGAGAAGAGTTCGAAGCGGGCGGGGAGCGCTTCGTCGAGGAAATTTCCTCGCACATACTTAATTGTTCACCCGCAAACTTTCGGGAGCTCTCTAAAGGATGGACGACCGCCGTGTCTTCAAGTGAATCGGCCGAACCTTTCTTTCAGCCCTACTGGTTCTCCTCCTTTGCTCAAACCTTTGCGCGCGATGCCTCGGGGATCCTTGTTCTCTGCTACCAAGGGGCTCGGATAGTTGGCGTGCTGCCGCTTATGAGGCAAAGGACCTTTTTCGGGGGTCTTCCCGCTCGAACGCTTCACAGCCTTTCGAACGTCCATTCATGTCGCTTTGACCTCTCATGTTCATCGGGGGAGAAGGAAAAAGCCGCGCAACAGGTCTGGAACGCGCTCCGGGCGGATGAGTCGTGGGATGTGATTGAGGCGCAGCATGTGCCGAGTGGGGGCGGGTTTGAGTCGGTGATGAAGTGGGCGGCGTTCGATGGATTTCTCATCGGAAGGTGGCCAACCCTCCTCTCGCCCTATATGGATATCCCGCGAGGGAGCTCGGATATCTTCGCCGGATGCCCCGAAAAATTCGCCGGCTTTCGCAAGACCCACCTGAAGTCCCTTAAAAAGCTTCAAAAGCTTGGAAAGGTAACCTTTTCATCGGTTCCCTTCTTCGAGCCGAGGTTGCTGGAGGCGTTTATCGCGATGGAGGGAGCGGGGTGGAAGCGTCAGGTCGGTGGCGCGATAGCGTGCGACCAGCGGGTGAGATCGTTCTATCGCGCCGTACTGAGCGCCGCGGGGGAGGCGGAGCATGTGCGATTCAATGCGCTGAAGCTTGATGACCGTCCTATCGCTATGGATATCGGGCTCATGATGAACGGTCGATACTACTCGCCAAAGATCGCCTACGACGAAGCGTTCTCAAAATACGCTCCCGGCCAACTTCTTATCCGGCACACCATTCAACATGTCGCTGATGAGGGGGGGCATCGATACGACTTCGTCGGCCCACGTTCGCACCACAAGGCGTTTTGGACCGATACCGTGCGTCCGCACGCTACCTGCTACATCTTTCGACCCTCATGGTCAGGCTTCGCTCGATATGTGGCGGCGATGAAGATAGCGCCGAACCTGCGGCGGTTGAAGTACTGGCGGTACGGGGATCCGCAGGCGGTTCCGCACTAAAGGCGATCAAGGTTCCGTGTATTCGACGAGAGCTATCCGAGGTACTCCACTCACTCCAGCAACGGATGATGCACGATGAGAGCGACCCTTAGAGTCCACCATCAGTGATCGTCCAGCTATTTGGGGAAGAGGTAAGAACAAGTCGGCCTGCTGAGCCGGCGGCGGTGTACTTCGCGGTACCGAAGGTGATCGTCACATTCGGCTTCAAGGTTCGCGCAGACCATCCGTTGTAGATCGCGTTGAGGTTAGCCGACGAGAAGGTTGCGGCGGTCTTGCCCGCCATAAAGTTGGTAAAATTGGTAACATTTGCTGGATTCCACGTCCCGATGTTTTCGTTAAATGCCGTGGCACCGCTGAACATCTGAGACATGTTTATCACATTTGAAACATTCCAATTCCCGATCGCTTGATTAAATGCTGGTGCGCTAAGGAACATCGCGGACATGTTCGTCACGCGCACCGTGTTCCAGCCGGTGATGTCTTGATTAAATGCGGTTGTGCTCCTAAACATACCGGACATGCTGATTGACATGGCAGGGTCTGTCGATAAGCTCCATGAGTTGAGGGGCTGATTGAAGGCGGTGTTTAAATAAAACATTCCCGAGAAGTCTGTAACCTTCGATACATTCCAAGTATTAATATTTTTGTTGAAACCACTAGCCTGAAACATTGAGCCCATATCTGCTACGTTCGATACATCCCACGTTCCGATGGGTTGGTTAAATGACGTGGCGTTAAGGAACATCGCTCCCATGTTCGCCACGCGCACCGTATTCCAGCCGGTGATGTCACCATTGAATGCGGTTGCGCCCCTAAACATACCGGACATGCTGATTGACA
>JAIXPR010000062.1 GCA_027486155.1 Pseudomonadota bacterium
ACGGTAACACCGACCACCACTCCGAGCCTTACGCCGACGAGGACTCCAACGGCGGAACCAACCGCAACCGCCACTCGCACACCGACGGTAACTCCAACGGCCACTCCGAGCCGTACCCCCACACGGACCCCAACGGCACCTCCAACAAGAACACCAACTCAAACACCAACCGCGACGCCTACAACGACCCCCACGCGGACTCCAGATCGGACGTTAGGGTCTGTTGACCAATCTGGCCAATGCCCAACTGGAGGAGGTTCGCCAAGTTCTGGGGGCGGGGCATCTCAGAGAAATTCATCTGAATGTCAGTCTAATTGTGAATCTTGTTCTTCATTAGCCACAAGCTGCACTGAAGCAATTGCAGACTATAATCAGATAGTTGATGCAATAAACTCTCGTTATGGTTGGATTGGGGAGGCGAATGCTGAGATTAGCTCCATCAATGCTCGGTGTGTCGCAGGCGATATGTCACCGGCAGAAGCTGCAAATCGTATTAATGAATTACAAGCTAATATTGATCGCTGGGGGAGGGAGCTTGATTATTTTGAAGGCATACTGTCATCATATTCAACTATGTTAGACGAAGCTACTGCAGCCTTGGCTGACTGTGAAGAAGATTGTCAGCCACCTACACCAACACCAACACCTCCCACAGAAGATCCAACACCTACACCTCCCACAGAAGATCCAACACCAACACCAACAGATGAGATTCAACTTTGTGGTAATGGTATTTGTGAAGGAGGTGAAGAGACTACCTGCCGTATAGACTGTACTAATCGAATAGTTTGTGGCGATGGATATTGTGAGTCAGAAGAACAGGCAAATTGTCCAGAGGATTGCGGTATCGTGAGTTAGCCTTGTTTACGATTTCAAATGGTCCGGGGGTACTTTTCAAACAACTAATTACGCCAGTCGCCGATTGTAGGGAGTCCTATCTGACTAGCATGAAGTTAGTTTTAAATGTCCCGTCCTCCCCGCATCCTGTTGCCGCATACTGTAGTGATGCTTAACTCTCGTGTCCAACAGGGGCTCCCATTCGTCTGTACTCCGCTTATGGAGTTAATCCATTAGCTATTTCTCTCACAGACCGCGAGCGAGGGATTCCGAGCTTAGATGGAGGCATTCGCCTGAAATCTTGAGATATTCAGATATGATTTGGAATCATACGACCCGCGACTTTTTCGCGCGCGCTCTCTGAGAAAAATAGTAGGGGCCCGTATCCATACGGACCGGAATTGCGGCCGCCTTTTCAATTCGCGGCTGGGGCCGCAATGCAATCTGAAACAGGGATACATACCCGGCCTGTCAGGAGACAGGCCCTCCGGATCGTTTTGCATGGCGAAGGACCTTGCCGATACGGAACATTCCTGCACGCCATGTGGTTCCGTGCGGCGAAGGTTTCCCAGCGAGGCATCGATGTGACGCT
The DNA here is from genome assembly GCA_027486155.1 of Pseudomonadota bacterium. Lineage (GTDB taxonomy): Bacteria > Bdellovibrionota_C > UBA2361 > UBA2361 > OMII01 > OMII01. Next base: position 1,430 of record JAIXPR010000062.1, read on the forward strand.
TAACCGGAGGGGCGGGCTATGACCGCCCGTAAGACCGAACGGCCTTGGTGAAATCTTTTTTTTGGGAGTGGGACTGGGTACTCTCTCAATCGATCCGCTTTTTGTTTGAACCGAACTTACGGTCAAGCAATCCCGCGTCACGACATGCCTGCTCAAATACATAGCGACAAAATTCACGCCGAGCCTCTTCCTTTCGGCGCTTGTCCTCGAGGTATTCAGGCATGCGCTCAAGACACTTACAGAGTTTTACAATCTCTGGATTCTTTATATCGTCAAGCGTAGCTCTCTTCATAACCCAGCCATAGTTCAGGTTCAAGAATCCGCTCTGTGGCAGCGCCCTCGCGTGCGACTACCAGTTTAGCGTGCTCTGATGAATTATCAAAAAAATACCAATAGTCAGCCAAGCTTCGATATTCACGTAACCCGAGTGCAAGGCTTTTCTGAAAGCGCCGCCGAATAGTCGCTTCAGGAATATCGTGTCCACCTTCTTGAACTCGTTTGGCCACTCGCGCAACCGAAATATCGGCCGACCTAACTGCCACGTAGCAGATCGTCACCTCGTACCCAAGCGCCTTGGCATCAGCGATGAGCTTTCTCCACGTTAATCCGGACATAGTAGATTCGAAGGCAACCGTAAGCCTCGCTACTACAGCCTCATGCACTACCTGTAACAGAATGCGACCAGCTAACATATCCGAAGCGCCCTCGGCCGATCGAGCCATCCCCTTGGCGATCACGTCCGCATGACGTAGGTTTCAATACTTCTATTAGCTAACAAAAACTCGGCAACAGTACTTTTGCCCGCTCCATTAGGGCCCGCAATTATGATGAGGTCGGGTTTTTCAGCGTTGATCATGTATCTGGAGGATAGCATAGACAACGACTGGGGATCGAGTCACTTAACTAGCAGGAACTAAAGGGAGGCGACTCCGCCCCATTTGAGCGGTTAAACCGTAGTCGCGTCACGACGACGCGGACTCGTATCGTCGCAAACCCATCCGCCACAGCCATCCCGTTACGAACCAAATTACCACCATGGCTCCACACAGTAACGGGATCTCCCACCACGCCCCCTGCCACAACACCGCTCTGACGGGGAAGGTGATAGCCGCCAAGAAGGGAATAATACGAGTGAAGATCCACCGCATCCGATTGGGATACACGAAATCCGGCCATCGTTGAAATTGCTGGCAGTGGATACGAACGAAATTGATTCCATCTCCCCCCTTCGTCCACAACAATCCCATTGAGATCATCACCTCAATGATAACGACGCATACGAGTGAGAGCAGCCACAAAAAGGGCATCATTACCCAGCCCATAACGGACACATGAAGCTGGATACCGTAGTAGA
>JAIXPR010000066.1 GCA_027486155.1 Pseudomonadota bacterium
GAAATAAGAGCTGCGCGGACTGTCACGAGCGCTCGCGTCGTGAAGCACCAGGGATCCAGAGGAACTCCTTGACGTCGGCGACGGCCGCGGCTGAACGACTCATCACGAATAAAAGATCGCTTAATCTGTTAAGGTAGTGGCGCGTGTGCTCATTGACTGGCTCGCCGTCGTGAAGGTCCAGCATAGTTCGTTCAGCTCGCCGGCACACGCATCGTGCGATGTGAAGGTGTCCGTTGAGCGGTGTTCCGCCTGGCAGAACGAACGATTTTAGCGTGGGCAGGGAGGCGTTGAGTTCGTCGATCCACCGCTCAAGTCGGTCGACCTGAGTTGCGGTGGTTGTTGGAATCGACCCGTCCGTTGGTGATGATGGGCACGCGAGCTCAGATCCGATATCAAACAGCTCGTTCTGAATGATGATGAGCTTATCGCGAAGAGTTTGTGTGGCGCCATCTGAGCACAGGGTAACGCATAAACCGATATGACTGTTGAGTTCGTCGACGTCGCCGTACGCGGATACCCGAAGAGCGTTTTTCTTAATGCGGGAACCGCCGACCAGTCCGGTGGTGCCGTCATCTCCCGTACGGGTGTAGATCTTGTTAAGGGTTACCATCGTGTGACTATCCGTGCCTAAAAAAGGGACTTAATACCACTTTGTTCATCCAAGCAGTAGCGTAGTGTATCACACAAATTCTGAAGAGTTCCTATCTGTCCTGACAAATGCGCCCCCCGAGGTTGGCACTCATGGAGTAAATGATTGCTTGTCGCCTTAGTCCGACAAAAGATCCTCAATCTGATCGAGAGGCTCGCCCTTGTTGGTGTCTGTTTCCGAGGAGTGGGAGGAGGCCAGAGGCGGACTGTCCTCAGGTTCCGGTTCGCTTTGTTGCTCAGTGTGTGTGCCTGAGAGGATCTGGTTGCAACCAGCGTAGGGCGCTAACAAGGCGACCACCACCAAGGAGAGGATCGCGAGAGATATTTTCTGGGTTCTAGATGTCTTCACAAGATCCCTCGATTCTAGCGTTACGCACGGGGATTCGCGAGGTCTTACCGATAGTGACCAAGCGCCTAGAGCCACAAAGCCTCAACAAGCGTGTCTGCGCGGAGATCGGGCCAGTATTGGTATTGTGTATAACTATCAGGCAGTTGGATGCGGCTAGGCGGATCTCTCTCGGTTGGCAACGGTATCGGCCTGTAAACCGATGTTATTTTTAAAGGTTTTTCGTACCTGAAGGGCTCGAAACTATTTAGTCGCCTCACATTAATGCCGACCCCCCAACTCAGGGAAACTTCTAGGGAGGAGGGGTACACATGCAGCGTGCAGGGCAAGGACTACGCGCACATGTTCTCTACCACTCGGCCCTGAAGGAGTTCCGCGAACTACGTACATTGTGCCGCGATGCAGCTACACTTTGAGTTGAGCAAAACCAGGCGAAAAAATCCCGATGGTCGAAGCGACCGGTCGCTGGTTCCTGCCGCGGCCACGGACATCGGTCTTGAGCGATCAGTGAACGAAGATAAATTCGCGACGCTCTCTACAGCGACGGGGGAATGCTTCGTTGTTCTTGATGGAATGGGAGGCGCCGAGGGGGGGGAACTCGCGGCCCAGATCAGCGTCGACACGATGCGTCGTACTTTCTTAGGTGTTCTTGAAGGCGATGTCGCCGAGGTTCTCAAGGCGGCGATAGAGGAAGCGAATAGAACGATCGCACTTCGCCGGCAGAATAAACGTTTCAAAGAGATGGGAACAACGGTAGTGGCCGCGCTCTTTGAGGATTCTAGTGTCGCGATATCTCATGTGGGAGATTCGCGCGCGTACCTCGTTCGGGAGGGCGTGATGGAACAGCTCACCGTTGACCACACCTACGTCCAGCACTTGGTTGATCAACATCAGATATCTCGGGAGGAAGCTTTGCCTCATCCGCAATCACACATTCTGACCCAATGTTTAGGATCTTCTCCTGATCTGAACGTGGAGGTTGTCAGGTATTGGATATGGCCCCTTCGCAAAGGAGAGGTCTCCGACTATCTCGTGCTGTGTACGGATGGACTCTACAGCATGCTTCATGAGGAGGAGATCTCCGCCGTTGTGTCATCATTGCCGCCACGTGACGCATGCGCCGAGCTGATTAGGATGGCGAACGACCGCGGCGGCTATGACAACATAACGGTGTCGATAGTTCCGCTTCATGGACATCTGCGCCCAGACGAGTCGCCAACATGGGTCCGGGAGCGAGCTAGTCGGGAGCTTTCAATTCGGAAGGAGTGGTGGTGGCGACGCTCGTTTGTGTACCACATTATCGTGGCGAGCCTCTTTGGATGTGGGCTCGCCTGCGCCGCGGTAGGGGTGTTTCTCTTTTTTCGGGTCTTTGGGGAATCTTAGACGGAGCTGACTATGAAGGATGATACAGGACGACCAGGAAACGGCGATAAAGTGGGGCTTTCAGGGATGCGCGCGCGAAATCGCACCACGGTCATGGGCGCCGCGGAACGAGTAGGGGCTGTTATGACCCGCGTTGAGACACCGACGCAGTCCTCGTTGATAGCGGAAGAGCGGGATCCTTTTGGTCTTGAATCCTTGGAGGACCAGGGGTACGTCTCTCCGTTGGATAACACCGATGATTTTCAGACTTTAGATGAGCTTTTTGCGGCGGTGCATGAAAGCGACACCACCCCTCGTCAGGACGAGGTGATGTCGCGACCGGATCTGGTAGAGACCACTACTCATCAGGAGAGAGACGCGTCATCAACCCGTCTCGGTGACCTTAGCGGAGATGATCAATTTCAATCGGCACTCGATGTGTTTGACCCGCCCGCTGCGGAGCCGACATCATTCACCGCGCCAAAGATCGTGCGAGCGTCGTCGGGACATGCCTCTGGGCAAACACAGGTCGCCGCAACCGATCTGTTCGATCCCTTCGCGGGTCTAGAAGAGGACTCTAACGATTCCTCGCCCCAAGCGCAGGACTCCGCCGTCGCCCCCCTTGAGGAGCCCACGGTTGGGTTTGAAGCCCTGCTCAAACAAGAGGTGACTCAAACGCAGCCCTCACCGAAGATCGTGAGAGTTAGTGAATCAAACGCCGCGCAGGAGAGCGTTGTCATTCCACCGTTCTATCAGGATCCCGTTACCGCCACGGACGCGCCGGCGGAGCCGGAGCCCGTGATTTCGTCCAAACCTTTAACAGGGGCGCGCTACGTTGATATGGAGGCTGAGAGCATGACTGACATACGAGATCAGATTTTTTGGAAGAACGAATCTCCGCTTGTTGGGTTTTTGGTGACGTACGATCACGACCCAAAAGGTTCCTATGTTGAGCTGCGGCAGGGGCGGTTGATCGTCTCCAACCAGCGAGAGGATTCCGGCAGCTGTCTCGTTGTCGCCGGGGAGTCCGTCTCACCGATGCACGCGATCATGAGGGTAGCGCCGGGCGGCGTCCTTCAGGTGCTTGATCAGCTATCCGAGACGGGGACCCGCGTAAGGCACTTGGGGCAAGTGGAGGAGGAGTTCCTCTCGGGTGAGAAGAGCGCGCTCTCTCACGGTGATATCGTGTTCTTTGGTGATAGAAAATTTCATGTTTTGCTTGTGTTAGGTGGTGCTGAGGAGAGCTAAGCTGAGCCACTATGGGTGAAGAACTTTCTATACACCTTCAGCCGGGTACCGTCATCGGCGGAAAATACGAGGTCGTAAAGTGCCTCGGCTCCGGCAGCATGGGCTCGGTCTACGCGTGCAGAAATCAGGTGCTCCAAGGACAATTGGTCGCCATGAAGGTGCTCTTCCCTGAGGTCGCCTCGGACAAGGTCGCCTCAGCTCGCTTTAAGAATGAGATCCTCGCCTCGTATGAGGTTTCCCATCCGAACGTGGTTCGAGCCTACGAGTACTTTACCGATCGAGACCTTGTCGCGTACACCATGGAGTATGTGGGGGGCGGCGACTTAGCGGAGAAGCTTGGCTCGGATCAACGAATGTCGATACCCGAGATCGTCAAACTCTTGAGTCAGATGGCAGCGGGGTGTCAGGCGATCCATGACGCTGGGATCGTTCATCGAGATCTTAAGCCAGAGAATATCCTTCTGACGGCCGAGGGAAACGTTAAGATTGCTGATTTCGGAATCGCTCGAAACCGCCACGGTCCTAAGCTAACCGAGCATGGTGGCGTTGTTGGAACGATCGATTACGTAGCGCCGGAATATATTCTCAATCTCCAAGTCGACTGGAAGTCCGATATCTACGCCATCGGCATTCTGGCGTATGAGATGGTGACGGGCGAGTCTCCCTTCAAGGGAGAAAATCTCTACGCCACGATGACGAAGCGGTTAAAAACGGACCCTGAGCCTCCGAGTAAGCTTCGGTCGGAATGTCCGGAGGAGTTGGATCGCATCATTCTGAAAGCGATGCAGCGTGAGCCGGAGCACCGATATCAAAAAGCTCTCGATATGTTCCTCGACCTTCAAAAGCTAGCCGATGGTATGGGGATCGGAGAGGGTGACTCCGCCGCCCATATGAGACAGGCATACGCCTCCGGATCCTCCCCTCGTCGACAATCCTCGCCCGAGATGAGCGCTAACCAAGCCTTCGTTGGCGCCGCCACGACGAGCGCGGCTGGAGGATCCAGTGAGAGCGAGGGAGGAGGCGCAACCCTCCTTTTGGATCCAGACGTCACAGAGGAGATCTCGACCTCGCCTAACTCTCAAAAAAGTAAGCCCCGTTCTCATGATACCGAGGTAATCGGTGGGCCTTTTACGGAGCTCTCCGTCGAGATCGATGGTCTAGGAGGGGCTCCGTATTCGGCGTCGGATCCCCTGGTATCGCGTTACGGTGAATCAAGTCGTGACGATACTGTACCAGAGGGTAAATTTCGTTCGTCACGCGGCGTGGGACGAGCTCGACGCGATGTTGAAAATGAATCGAATTGGGCTGAGATCCTTGCGCTTGTATTCGCAGGCGCTGTAGGTATTGGGTGTGGGTTCGTATTTCTCAAACTCTTCGCGCCCTCTCTATTGGCCAAGTGGTATTTTTAAGCGAGTTGCAAGATGAAGCTGCTAATCGTTGATAAAACAACAGAGGCCCAGGCTCGATGCGCTAAAAGAATTGAGTCTTTTAGTCGCGGCGATCTTGAGATGCTTGATCTTAAGGTCAAGTTAGTGAGCGACAGAGATTTCGCCGATCGAGCCGCTGATGCCGATGTTGTTGTGATCGGTTCGGGGATGGGGGAGGCGGGAATCGCTCTGGCTCAC
>JAIXPR010000346.1 GCA_027486155.1 Pseudomonadota bacterium
GCTCGATTTCCTGGCGGACAAGAAGATCCTCTCTGAGATCGATATCCTTGATGGAATGAAGCGGTACGAACTGCTTCACCCTGACCACCATCACCACCACCTCGTCTGCACCTCGTGTAAGGATATCCAGTGCGTGGAAGTGCCCCATCATGACCTTCACGCACTTGAGGGAAAAATCCAACAAACGCACAATTTTACCGTGCAATCTCATGTGCTTGAGTTCTTTGGACTCTGTCGCAAGTGCTCATAGAAAAGGGCTATCAACAGCCGAGGTGGTCTTTGCATCGGGGGGTAATTCATTTAGTATGGGCCTCCTGTGGTTCGCGAGAATAATCTCGCCCCTGGAGATATCTTGAGAACATGAGCACCAGCGGCAACCCTCTTCATCCCGTCAACCTGATCAAACAAGCCGCGTTCTGGGCGATTCACCTCGGATGCCTCTTGGTAATTTGGGCTGGGTTTAGCTGGGTAGCGTTCGGGGTGTGCATGGCCCTCTATGCGATCCGAATGTTCGGCATCACCGGCGTGTATCACCGCTACTTCTCACACCGCAGCTACAAGACGAGCCGTTGGTTCCAATTCGTTCTTGCCTTCATCGGCGCGACCTCGGCGCAAAAAGGTCCTATCTGGTGGGCCTCCCATCACCGCCACCACCATCAGTTCTCGGACACCGAGGAAGATGTCCATCCACCACGTATCTACGGCATGTGGTGGGCGCACGTTGGATGGGTACTAAGCACACAGTTCGTTGAGACCCGTTGGGAGCTCGTAAAGGATCTCGTTAAGTTCCCAGAGCTTTGTCTCCTTGAGCGGCACCACATCGTTCCTCCTGTTCTTCTCGGTCTTGGGGTCACCGGTCTCGGCTACTTCCTACAGACCTACTACCCTGAACTTGGAACAGGGCCGCTTCAGATGTTCACATGGGGATTCTGCATTAGCACAACGCTCCTCTACCACGGCACATTCTGCATCAACTCCCTCGCGCACGTACTTGGCAAGGCGCGCTTCAAAACGGGTGACGACAGCAAGAACAGCTTCCTCCTGGCGATCATCACACTCGGCGAGGGATGGCATAACAACCATCACCGGTATCCCGGCTCTGAGCGTCAGGGGTTCTACTGGTGGGAGGTTGATATCTCACACTACACCCTCAAGGTGCTCTCATGGTTTGGGCTCGTCTGGGATCTTCGTGAGCCGCCAGCTCGTATCTACGAGGAAGCCCTTGAGCGTAAGGCCGCGCTTTCAGCGTAAAGAGCGACTAAAAGAACCTCGATTCTAAGCACTTACAGAAGCATTTTGGGGCGCAATTGCTGCGTCCCTTGCTTCCGCCCGGGCATCCTAATCATAGGATTCTGAAAGCGCGCCTCTGTCGTGCGCGCCTTACCTTCACCAACCACGCGGGAGCATCTGTGAAGATCCTTATCTTTAACCAAGACTGGTTCGCCGCTGAACTACGAGAGCTCGGTCATGAGGTCAGAACCTGCGGATCCGAGCCACACCTCGAGCACCACATTCCCGTCATAACGAATAACCTCGAGAGCGTCATCTCAGGTCTCACCGGATTTGTTCCTGATGTGATCCTCTGGCACGACAACAGCATGACGACGTTTCTTATGTCGGGGCTGGAATCGACCACTATCCCCATAGTTTTCTACTCGGTCGATACCTTCCACCACGCTCCGATGCACTCCTTGATGGCGGAGATATTCGACCACGTGCTCGTGGCGCAGAAGGATTATGTGGGGGTGTTCGATGGGTGTGGGACCCCCGCTACATGGCTTCCCCTCTGGGCACCTCGATATGTTGAAGCGAGCGCCCGCAAAACGTGGCCCGTCTCCTTCGTCGGCAACTTAAACGCGAAGCTCAATCCCCGCCGGGTCGCGTTCTTTGAGAAGCTCCAACACCACATCCCCATTCAGATCGCGCAAGGGAATTACTGGGAGCACTTTCCTTTCTCTGAGATCGTAGTGAATCAAACCGTGAAGGGAGATCTAAACTTCCGCGTGTTTGAGGCGATGATGTGCGGCGCGCTCCTACTCACGGAGCGAACACCGAACGGTCTATTTGAGATATTTCGAGAGGGAGAGCATCTTATCACGTACACTCCCGATAGCGTTGAGGAGGCGACGGAGAAGGCAACCTACCTCTTGGCTCATCCGGAGCAGATGCGCCACATAGCCCACGCTGGGAGAGAGGAGATCCTCGCACGACACCTTCCGAAGCATCGGGCCCAAACGGTGCATGAGCTACTCTCCTCCGTAAAGAAAAGAACGCCCGCCAAGGACCGTCATTTCCGATCGATGGTAAACCACGCCCTAACCACCCTCATCGCCGCGCGAAAAAGTGGTCACTACCACGCTACACCTCTCACGGCGTGTCTTCTCGCGGCGCAGCGGGGTCTTGAGGCCCGGGAGGAGCTCTCAAACACGCAGGCCGGTTACCTCATTCGGGCGTGTCACGCCTATGATGAGATGACGAAGGGATCGGTCGGTAGAAGGCTCCTCGAGCATTTCGCGACCGCCATGCCTACGCAGGAGATGGTGGTTCTCTCCGCTATCCGCAATCTCCTCAACACCGGGAGCAGGCTTGAGGCTGAAGTCCTCGCCTCCAAGATAAGCACCTCTCCGCCCAACGAGGTGTTTCACCACGCGGAGCGCGCGATTCACGAGATCCTTACCAAAATTAATTAGCGAACGTCGGCGAGCTTCTTATCCAGCATGAGGTTGCCGACGGTCAGTCTACCATCCTCTTTGAGGATGAAGATGACGTAGAACCGTTCGCTCCCATCAGACACATAGAAGGAGCGCGCGAATCCAACACCTTTCACGTCGTCGATACGCCGATAGGTAGGGAACGGCTGATCTTCAAGGTGCTGCTTAGCGAACCCCTCGAAGAACGGAATGAACCGCTCGTAGATGATCATGTCGATCGCGCCCTTCCCTCGCTGCTCCATGCGAATCGTTCCGGGGCTTAACATCGCTCGAAAGGCTTTACCGTCTCCCTTCTCAAGAGTTTCAACCGCCTTATCAGCGAAGGCCCCATATTCCTCAGCCATCGCCGCGGGGACCTCAGCTTTTCCGGAGTCGGCGCCGAAGTCGGCCTGAGCTGAGCGTAGGGACACGCTCTGCATGACGACCGCAACGACGAGCGACGTAGCAAGCGAAAGGAGAAATGTTCGGCGTTTACGCATACTAGAAAGTATCGGCTACCCCTTCCCCGTCTGCAACGGAAAAGTCATAACAGCCCCAAGTTGGCGACTTTTTCGTTGAGCCTCAGCTCTCCTAAGGGCATAACCTTAGACGAGCGACCGATGCCGTTGCATATCCGATTACAAGCCCTACGGCCAGAACATGGAAACCTTCGACAACATCTCCGAAATAACTTCAGAAGAGGATTGGCGAGAGGCTGCTGAGGTGCTTCGAGCACTGCGACCAACGCTCGACATCGAGCAGTTCGTGGGGCGTCGAGTGACCTTGATCAGAGAGGGCTATCGACTACTCTCCAAACGGGAGAATGGTCGCATAGTTTCCATCGCCAGTTACACCATCTCACCGCATGCCGTGATGGGCAGAGAGATGCTTATCCATGACATGGCCACAAAACCTGATGCCCAAGGAGCTGGCCACGCGAGCACGTTACTCGCCGCATTGACCACCATCGCGCGTTCACAGGAATGCGGTCGCCTGTTTGTCCACACTCGAAATGCAGAGCAATTTTACGAACGGAATGGTTTTGCAGTTTACTCAACTGGTATGATACTGGCGCACTAAAAAGGTAGGTGACGCCCTGCAGCCGATAGACAACGCCGTCGCTCCGGTGACCGACCCTGTCGGCGAGTCCGCTGACAGACGGAAGATCTCGGAGACTCGAACAGTGTGCGGAGTGTCCTAATCGCCTGAGAATGCCGGCGTACGTACGTGTTACGAATCTGACCTCCCGCCGATTTACCCAAGCGTCGTTCGCTCCAAGACTCGCGTTGTGGAATGCTGAACGATCGTCGACTCGTTCTTAAACAAACCGAACAATCTCAGCGGTACACTCACCTTGGCCGATACCACCGCCTGCGAGTCGTTCTCGCCTAACGACGTGGCAACCTCCAAACAGTTATGCTGCGAAGCTTCGCACACCGGCTGGTACACCGCAGGGGGATATCCTGCCCGCACCGCTTCAACGACTCGCCGCTGGGCGGCGGAGAGGATAGATAACCGTGCCTGCTCGCCGGACGAATCAGCTCCTAGTATGACGCTCTGCTTCCGACACCGTCCCTCACTTGCGGCGCAACACCGCTCCGCCTCCGCTTCACTCAGCCCCCGTCCGCAGAGCAGCTCTCTCGCACCTCCCTGCGCATCTGTGTAGACGGCACACCGTTCTGTCGGCGGCTCCGCGCTAAAAACCGGGGAGGAAGGAAGTGTAACGAGGGAGATCGTAGCGTCCTGCGGAATCTTCTCGCGTGTTTGATACAATCGCCGCGCCTCCGCCTCCTGAGAACCACACGTTGTAGCGTCGAAGGGGCCGACCACCATCTGTGGAAAGGTTGTGGTTATAGCGGCGTCACACAAGCTATTTTCACTATACGGAACCGAGTCTACACGCCGAGCTTGAGGACGGGCGCAGGCCGGGAGCGGTTGTTCGGAACACGCTTTGATTCTCTTCACTCCCATCGTCATTGGACGCTTGGTATACGCCGTGACCTTCATGTCTGCTGTCGTCACACCACATCGACCGGCTATATCTGTAAGGGTTGTAGATTCCGAGCATCCCTCGTAATACTCAGGTAACTCTCCCTGACACGGTTTAGTCTCAACCTTGGGCGCGCATACCGTTTTCGAAGTTGGCACGAGAAGATTGAATGAATAGGGGCGCATCAAGCGCCCCTTGGAAGCGTCGGTTTGGAGGCGAGCTATTGTCGTCGAAAGAGTGCGCTCAACGGTCTGGCTTCGATCGGACGAACAGGTATCTTCACCCGTTACGACCGCTGAGAATGAAGCTCCTTTAGTGAGAGAGACGTAATCCACAGGAGCTTTTTTCGGAGGGCGATCGCACTTTGAAGGATTGGACGTATATCCGCAATCGCTCTGCTCATGCACCAGTCGATATTGCGGTAGCCACACCTCAAGCTTTCCACCGTTCCAAGCGACCCGCTGATTATTA
>JAIXPR010000391.1 GCA_027486155.1 Pseudomonadota bacterium
CCCCGTACTTATCCGCAAGTCCGTGCAGGAGCCCCATGACCATCGGGGCTAGTCCGGGTCGGTGGGAGTGGTAGTGTACCAGCAGTTGATCGTTCGATTGACTCTCGACCGTAAAGCGAGGGGGAGAAAGAGCCGGCATCATCGCGCCCATGTTCGCGTGCATACGGTTTAGGTTCATCAGGCAGGTGCGAAAATCTGAGCCGAAGAGCCGCATGATATCTCCATACCCGCTCTCCGCGGTGTATGTGATCCAGTATTGTCCGTATCGGGTGAGGAGATCGTTCGTAGAAAGTCGCAGTTTCTCCGATGCGAACTGGACCAGCTTGTACGTGAGCGAGTCATGATAGGGGCAGAGCGGTTCAAATCCCTCCGGCTCAATACCAGCCTCTAGGCATATCTCCTCCCACACTTCGTTCCCACCCAGTCGAATGACCAGCTCTCGAAATCCTTCGTTAACGAGACCGTACATAGTGATACCCCTTGCGATTCAATATAGGCGTCTAGGTTCTGCCCTCGCTACCCAGGGAAAGCAGGCTCGAGGTATGAGCTGTCCGGCTCATAGAAATGTACCAGGTCCTGAGCTAAACAATAAATGGTTTAATGGGCTATATTCGTTGCGGGCAATAGAGATGGATACCACCCAGGGTATGATCCAGCTCAGGGCTGAGGTATTGCATAACTAGCTGATATGCATAGGGGCGAGCAGTTTCTAACGGTTAAATTGCCTCGAACGTCCGCCGAAAGGTCGAGTTACTCCAGAGCCATACCAGCGATGACCAATTCAGTCAGCTCGCCGGGCGTGCTAATCACGAACGCTGCCCCCGCCGCCTGAAGGGTGGCTCGGGAGCGATATCCCCATAGCACCCCCACGCTGACCATCTCGGCGTTAGCCGCCGTATGAATATCTATTTCAGAGTCTCCCACAAAGAGGCAGTTGGTGGGCCGCACACCCAGTGAGTGCGCGATCTCAAGTGCGGACAGCGGGTCAGGTTTCAGAGGCACTCCGACCCGAGCACCACGAACCTCCCGGAAGGGGATGGAGGAAAAATACGAGGACACGCATACCTTGGTGAAGTCGTCGTTTTTGTTTGAGAGAATCGCGAGCGGGATACCAGTCGCGCATAGACCGTTCAGCAGTTCAGGTATTCCTGGATACCATGTTGATGTCTCGTTCCATCGAGTGGCGTATTGGTGTCGGTAAGCGCCCACGAACGAATTGATCTCAGCGGCGGACCTTTTGGACGCAGGTAGGGCCTTGCGGGCCAGGTTTGTTAAACCATCGCCGACTAAATCAGCGTAGGTATCCACCGGATGGAGCGGGCAGTTCCAATTCGCAAGCACCGTGTTAGCGCAGCTCGCGATGTCGTTCAGTGTGTTCAGCAACGTTCCGTCGAGGTCAAAAATAATAGCTTCGATGGGTCTTTTCATATGCGAGGAAAGCGTGTCGCGCTGATGCGGCGATCGTGTGAGTAAAGTCAGTGTCACAGGGTACTAGTATCATCGACACCGTTCTCGGGTAAATAACCACACCTCGTCGAGCCCTCCACGCGAATACTACCCGGTGTGGGGGTCACGCCGCAGGTCTCGTCTCAGTGTCGCGATCGGCCAAGATGCGCTCCACGGCCGCGATCTCAACGGGTTTGGTCAGGTGTTCGTCAAATCCCGCTGCTTTGGCTTTCTGTTTCGTCTCCTCAGTGCCCCAGCCGGTGACCGCTACGACATATGGGGGAGGAACGGAATGGGAAGCCTTTATCGATTGCGCCACCTCGAATCCACTCATGCCTGGAAGTCCGATGTCGAGAAAAACGATCTCGGGCTTGAATGCGGAGAACTTCGCGAGAGCCTCCGCTCCGGTGTACGCGACCTCGGTCACATGGCCTGAAAGCTCCGCAAGCATGGAGAGGCTCTGAGCGGCATCCACGTTGTCATCGACAATCAAGACCTTTCGTTTTGACCCCTGGCGCATCTCTTGAATAGAGGGATCTAGGAGTTTTGTGTTTGAGGTGATGAGAGCGTGGGGCAGAAGTATCGTAAAAGCGCTTCCCTTTCCTGGACCCTCGCTGGAGGCGGTGACCGTTCCTCCATGCAGCTCAACGAGATTTCTCACCAGCGCCAATCCGATGCCGAGACCTCCTTGCGCGCGGTCTAAGGTGCGATTAATCTGTCCAAAAAGCTGAAATACCTTGTCCTGCATCTCTCGTGGAATGCCGAGACCGTTGTCCTCAACAACTATCTCTATACCGGAGGAATCGAGGTTCACTCGAAGATCGATGCGCCCGTGTTCCGGGGTGTACTTGGCCGCGTTGTTGAGGAGGTTGCTGACGGTCTGAGCCAGGCGGGTTGGGTCGGCGTACATGACGATCTCCTGTTCGGGTATCGTATAGTTGAGCGAGTGATGCCCCGCCTCAATCGCCGGCTTGCTCGCCTCTAGAGCCATTTCGATAATCGCACGAATGGAGACGTTCTCCTTTTTGAGATGAAGTCGCCCGAGCGTGATTCGTGAGACATCGAGAAGATCGTCGATGAGCCGCACCATGTGAGAGAGCTGTCGCTCCATGATCTCTCGTGCTTGAAAAGCAGGCGCGCTCGACGGGTCCCGTTTCATAATCGCGAGTCCAGTTCGAATTGGAGCGAGGGGATTTCGTAATTCGTGAGCGAGTGTGGCCAAGAACTCATCCTTTCGTCGATCGGCCTCGCTTAATTGGTCTTGGATTGCTCGTTGCAGTGTAATGTTCGCGTGAATTCCGATCGCTCGAGTCGGGAGCCCCTTTTCATCTCGTTCGACGATGCGGCCGCGATCGAGGACCCAAATCCACGAACCATTTTTATGTTTGAGGCGGTGCTCCGTCTCATACACCGGGGCGGATCCCTCCATGTGTCGCTGCAGCGCCACATGGATTGCTGGCATGTCGTCGGGATGTACGAGACGCTCCCATGCCCGGACGTGTGGCTCGATTTCGGACAACTCGTAGCCAAGCATGTGCGCCCACTGCCCGCCAAATTGAACCTCGCCGGTGGCTATGTTCCAATCCCAGAATCCGAGATCTCCAGCCTCCAGCGCCAGTTCGAGACGGCGACGGTTCCTGGCGATCTGCTCCTGAGCACGCACCCGTTCACTACAATCCTGCGCGGTCCCGATGAGGCGCACGGGTCGCCCGTTGTCATCGTAAATGACCTCCCCAAGTGATTCGATCCAGCGGATCTCTCCGCCTTTGGTGCGAATATGATAGCTGCTCCGATAGTATCGCTCCTTCTCCTTAAAAGTTTTTTCGAGCAGCCGCTCAATCACGCAGAGATCCTCAGCCGGAAGTATTTCTCTCCACCCTTCATACGATGGATGAAAGGTGTCGGGGGTCTTGTCGTGAATGTAGTAGGTCTCCGGTGTCCAAAAGAGCTCGTTGGTATGGATGTCCCAATCAAAGATCCCAAGTCCACTCGCTTTCATGGCTAGGTCAAGACGGGTCTGAACTAGCTGTAGACGCTCCTCGAGGAGTCGTCGTTCCAATATCGTCGCCGCGAATTGAACCCACAGATCCGCTTGTAGGAGCGCCTCCTCGGCCTCCTGTCGTGGTTGGTCGGCGAAGCGAAAGAGGGCGAAGATGTAGCCCCAGGCGTGGTTGTTTCGCGGACGGATGCGGTGAATCGCGACCGAGGTAAAATCTTGGCCCGGAAAAAGAGTGCGAATGGCCTCACAGGATTGGTGACTGGAGATGTCCGAAATTCGTGTATCGTGATGAATTGTTTGGACACAATCTCTGAGATGCTCAAGTCGTGGGACTGCGGCTCCAGCGGATCCAGAGACATAGACACTTTCGACCGTATCTTCGGAATCGTCTGTCTTGAAGATCCAGACCGAGGCCGATGGCATGCACTCTTCAAGGAGCGACCCGACGCTACCGATCAACTTTTTCGTCTCAGCCTTGCAGGTGAGGAGCGCGTAGAGTTGAGATTGCGCGGATTGTGGGTGTAAACAATCGGACTTCACGGTCTGGTTATACGGAATACATGCGGCGTTCCATCCCACCTATCATGTTAATAATTCGAAATAATTTATGTGGAAGAGGGGCCTCTACTCACGTGCTCCGGACAATGCCCGATATCAACAGGGTTAGGCCAGGTAAATATACCAACGCCAGGCGCAAGGGGTGACGGGTATCATACTGGGGGGGCCGCGGAGAGCGATCACGCACTATCCTTTCACTCGTCAGCATGGGATGTGTTCCCTCATCGCTCGGGTGACTGGGCTACGCCCAGCTGCATATATGGCTTTGGCCACTCTAGAACATATAGATAGTTCGCTTGTAGCAGAACAGCGCACTTATATCGGCCAGCCAATGCCCGAGGGGGCCTCCAACGTGCGGCTTGTCCAGGGAAGAACGAGGTAAGTGCATCATGGGACATCAGGGCGTTGATGTGTGAGCGAGCTACGGAGGCGGAGATTTAGAGCTCCAGAGAGCTGTTTGCAGATGCCAGGCCGAGGATGAGTAGCGACAACGGTCCTTAGTTCATATCAAGAGATTTAGAACAGCTCTTGAGAATCTCAAGTATGAACTATAGTAGCGTGGCCCCTTACCTCTCGAAAGCTAACGGAAAGTTCGAGTGGCTCAAAAAGAAGATTAAGACCGAGTCGATCCGCACAAAAGTTCCGCGCTTATTGGATGACGCCAAGAGATTTTCCTACTTTCATAGGCACCACCACTACCAGCGGTTATACCGCTCTGTTGGCTTTGTTATTCCCTATGATAGGCTGCTTGGACAGCAGGAGACGATATTCCAGAATTCAATGCAACGCTCGAGGCGGCTCGCCCAAGAGAAGTCACCAGGGGAGTATGGGCTCATAGTGGCTTAAGCACTAAGGTGCTGAGCATGAGCATTGTAGGCCCTAGAGATTCTCAAAAGTTGGTCTCCGGCTCAAGCGGAGCGCGGGCAGGTGGGTCAACTTTTGCGAATGAGTACGGACAGGCATGACCCTCATTTTTTCCAGGTATGAAAACAAATAGCTATCACTATTCGCCCATAAAGCTCGCCGTCGCTGCGGCTATTCTTGTGATCGCAGTATTCGCGGACGTTGTGTTCCTAGGAGCTTCGTTTCGTCCGTCGGATGTGGGATCTAGTCACACCGTCAACAGTTCTCGCGCTGTCGAGTTTGGTGCTCAGAGACCTGGCAGGCAGCTTTATCATGGATACAATGACGTTGGGACGTCGGTTTGGGGGCTTGAGCCAGGTCAAATCTTTCTGCGCCGTTCAATCAAACACAAAGAGTCCCCTTATTGGAATCCTTACAGCTCAGGTGGGGAGGTCGGTGTCGAATCCATGACGGATTCAAAGTACTCTCTCTTTTCGTTATTAGTATCATTGATTGGCACACACTCGATCTTTTTTAATGTCGCGTATCTGCTGCTTCTAATCACAAGCGTTTTTTTCCTAATCAAAATCTGTGTTGAATTTCTTAATCTGTCTTTTATTCCCGCAACGATTGGCGCGGCTGTGTTCGTAATGAACGGGTTTCACACAAGCAATCTTACGAATATTCTTGTTCAACCTTATCTTTGTTATCCACCTCTCTTATACAGTCTCCTATCGTTACAAAGGGGATGGTCATTCCTTCGGTTCTTTGGGGCTGTCGTTGCTCATGTGATTCTCATAGCAACCGTTTTTCCACCAACAATTATCTTTGTTTTGGGGGCATGTTACCTGATTGCGTTTGCTTTATGTGAACGAGAAAGTGTCAAGCAAAAAGTACTGTCCCTCACGAGCGCTGCCTATGCAGGACTGACTGCGATTTTATTGCTTTCCCCTTTGCTTGTTCCGCTTGTAATCAGCTGGTCATACGTAGATACCTTCACGCAGTATGCAACCCGTGCGAACGGAAAAGCTAATTTTATAGCGCTCGTGTCTACTTTCTCCCCCAAGCACTTTTGGGAGTCCTATAATTCGTTTGAGCTCTACAGAGATAAATTTAAATCAGTTGGGTGGCTGGAGGCTTCCTGGATTCACCACATGGGAATAATCCCATACACACTCGCCGCAGTTGCGGTAAGCCAACTGAGACAAAAGTCTCTTAAACATAAAGGTCTCCTGATTGCCCTTGTTTCGCTGGTGCTGCTCTCTGTCGGAAGAGCTATGAACTTCGCGCCATTTTCTCTTATCGATTACGTGCCGGTGATTCGGTCAATACAGCCGGGTTACTTTGGTGGATTGCTGGCAATCTCCATGTCCCTTCTAACGGCCTTGGGTGCGCAAGTATTCCTAGAGTTTTCGAATAAAAGGTCTGTAATCGGCACTTCTTTGGGATTCGGAGTTTTGCTTCTAGTATTACTTATAACGGCTGGTTTGAAGATAAACTTCGAAATGGACGGTATGACAAAGTGGTACCTTGTTGTCTTTGCTCTTTCCTGTGTTTCTCTCCCGACTTTGGCTCTGTTGTCTATTAATCTGACCCGAAGCCGACCACATGTAGGAAAGAGAGTCATCGCAATCAGCGTCCTGGCCCTTGTTACTTCAGAGCTTTGGTTTTATTTGAATACCTACCGCCCTCAGCGACCGACATTCTCTCCGATTGACGCCCGATTGGTTCCTTACGGCGAAATCTTAAGAGGAAGTCAGAAGCGAACCCTAAGTATTGGGAGGGAGACGCTACCACCCGAATGGGGGGTAGCCTACGGAATCAGACAAGCCGATGGATTCAGAGAGTCAGTACTTCCTTGGTATAAGAGCTATTTTATAAAAACCTTTGGCAGGCCGGTCCAAGACCTGTCTTTTGAAGTTGCAGACCCGTTTAACCCTCGTATCCCTCTTGCAAGCTACTTAGGCGTTCACCATTTCATCGTATCCAAACAGGCCCCTGAGTCTTTGAGGTTGCTCCAATCCCTGGGACTTACTGTTGTGAA
>JAIXPR010000150.1 GCA_027486155.1 Pseudomonadota bacterium
CCGAAAACGAGGATCGGGGTCGTGATACCACTTTGAAGAAGTACTATCGCCTGTTCGATGTAAGCCACCCCGAGGGAATCCACCCCCGCTTCTTGCAGGCAGAGCGCCGTTCGCTCCAAGCCATGCCCGTACCCATTCGCCTTAACGACCGCCATGATCTTGCTTGGGGACACAAAGGCCCTGATAGCGTTAAGGTTTTCCCGCAAGATGCCGAGGTCGACCTCAGCGCAGGTAGGTCGGTGATCAAACGTAGTAAGTAGGGAGGACTCGGATGGAGACATTGTTTCAGGGTACGGATTTCAGCGGTTTTTGGGTAGCCCCCAACGCGCCCGTTGCGACAGGAGGTGGGCATACAAAGTACCCCCCAACACCCACCCCTTCAAGGGTGCTCAATTTTTTTGCTCCAATGTAACTACTTCTTTCGGTACAACCGATCCTAAGGGAAATTAAGAAGCATCTAGAAGATGTTGGCCTCTAACCTGCGGACCCTGTGACAGACAAAACTTCTAAGAACAACAAGCAGCCGGATGACCAGGCAACCAGTAACGTTATCCCGCTACGGCTCAACGGTGCTCCACTCTCACCGACCACGCCGCTCGAATCAACGGACACGAAAATTACCCCCCTGCAGATTCCATTCAAGGTTCGTCTCAAAAGCGCCTTCGGCAGGTTTAGAAAACGGGCGGTGAAGTTCCTCTTCATTACGGCGCCGCTCTGGGTAGTTCTCGGAATACTCTTGGTCTTTGAACTCAAAACCTCCTACTGGCAATCGCTCTACCTCGCGCGGATCGCCTCTCAAGCCACCTACCGTCTTGAGAAGGGCCCGAATCCGGACCCCTATTTCCCGAGCTACGGTCCCTACGACCAACGACTCGGCTACACGCGCATCAAGGCGATGGTTGAAAATCTCCTCAACAACGGATTTCAGATCTCGGAGCAGACCCGCTTCTCGAATCGGTTCAAGCAGCTCGCTTCGATGGGACTCTTTCCTCCCTATCCCGAGAAGACCCGCGCGGGGCTGACGATCCTCGACAAGAACAACACCACGATCTACTCGATGTACCGGCCGGAGCGGGTGTATGAATCGTTCGACGCTATCCCCGATATCGTGTCGAAGTCACTTCTCTTCATCGAGAACAAAGAGATCCTTGATCAGACCTACCCCTATAAGAACCCAGCGGTTGAATGGGATCGTTTCGGGTTAGCAATCCTTGAGAAATTAAAACAGATTATCAAGCCTGACATTAACGCGCCCGGTGGAAGCACAATCGCGACGCAGCTTGAGAAGTATCGCCACTCCAAAGAGGGCCGCACCAAGGGAATTAAAGACAAGTTCCGCCAGATGGCGTCCGCGAGCCTACGCGCCTACATGTACGGGCGAAACACGATCGAGACACGAAAGACTATCACCCTCAACTACATCAACTCCATTCCGCTCGCCGCGCTGCGCGGCTACGGAGAGGTCAACGGATTGGGGGATGGGTTGTGGGCGTGGTTCGGCGCTGACTTCCAAGATATCAACGCCAAGTTGGAGACCCTCAGTCAGAAGCAGGACAGCAAGGATATCGTGGCGTACGCCGAATCCTACAAACAGATGCTGAGCCTCTTCATCGCACATCGTCGACCGAGTTTCTACCTTATCGCTGGGCTCTCAGAGCTTAACTCGCTGACCAACACATACCTCGATCTCTTAGCGAACCAGGGGGTAATCTCCCCACGACTTCGCGACGCGGCGAAGGATGTTCGACTTACCCTCCGTCGCGCCGCTCCGAAGACTACACCGGTCTCGTTCGTCCAACGAAAAGCTGCTAACGCCATTCGCACCCGACTCCTGCAGCTGATGCAGTACCCGCAGCTCTACGATCTGGATCAAGCTGACCTCACCGTTCGGAGTACGATGGACAATGAAGCCAATGAGGGCGTGACCTCGGTGCTCCGTCAGATAAAGGACGCTGAGAGCGTGAAGAAGTTCGGTCTAAGCGGCGCTCGCAATCTCGATCGTGGAGATCCCTCAAAGGTGATTTACAGCCTCACGCTGTACGAGCGCGTTGGGAACGCGAACCTTCTTCGTGTTCAAACTGACAACTTCGACAATCCTTTCAGCATCAACGAGGGAACTCGACTCGATCTCGGGTCAACCGCCAAGCTCAGAACGCTCACCACCTACCTCGATATCGTCGGAGAGTTATACGATCAGTACTCGAAGATGCTTCCAGCGCAACTCAAAACGACCCCGACTCGAGACCTGGATCCGATCTCTCGGTTCGTTCTCTCCGAGTTTGTAAAGAATCCCAAAATCTCCCTATCTCGGCTTCTCGAAGCGGCGCTCCAGCGGCGGTATTCAGCGAACCCTGGAGAGTCATTCTTTACCGGTGGCGGCATTCATACCTTCGTCAACTTCAAAAAGGAGGACAACGGCAGAAATCCAACCCTCCAGGAGGCTCTCACCCACTCCATTAATCTCCCCTTTGTTCGACTGATGCGAGATATCTCTCGGCACTATGTGTATCGCCTCGGCCTAAAACTGAGCAGCTCAACCAAGAGCGCTACCCACGCTTCGAAGGTGACTGTGGCGGCGACCTCGAAAAAAGGAGGAGCGAAGAGCGACGTTCAGGGAGGAAGAGCGGATCCCGTGCGGATGCACTTCCTAACGAAATTCGCCGACCAGGAGGGAAGCTACTTCCTCAAGAAGTTCTATGAGCGATACAAGGGGATCTCCGCGAGCGATCTCCTCCCAACCCTCGCGAAGGGCTCACGAGCGTCACCGAGACAAGCGGCTGTGATGTTCCGGTATGTTCGACCGACAGGCTCCCTCGATCAGATGACCGCGTTCATCCAACAAACCGCTCCGACTAAATCGGTCTCCCCAGCGCTCGCTGAGAAATGGTACAACGAGTTCGCGCCGGGAAGGTTCAACCTTCAGGATTCAGGCTTCCTCGCTCGCGTTCACCCACTTGAGCTGTGGCTGGTCGCGTACCTCGACCAGCATCCGAAAGCGACCCTGACCGAGGCGCTCCACAATAGCAAAGACGAGCGACAGATCGTCTACGAGTGGCTCTTTAAGACCCCTTCGGTACGCGCGCAGGATATCCGCATCAGAACGCTGATGGAGATGGAGTCCTTCGAGGAGATGCACAAGCAATGGAAGAAGGTCGGCTATCCATTCAATTCCATCGTGCCATCATTAGCAACCTCAATTGGTAGTTCAGGAGACCGCCCGATCGCGCTTGCTGAACTTGTGGGAATTATCTTGAACGACGGAAAGAAACTTCCCTTAGTGCGACTCAACGAGCTCCACCTCGCGGCGGGAACTCCGTATGAGACCAAGCTCGTTCGACAGGATCACAGCGACCACGAACAGGTGCTCAAACCCGAGGTTGCGCGCGCCCTCAAACGAGCGATGGCTAATGTCGTTGAATCGGGCACCGCCCGCCGCGTATACAAGACCTATACCCGCTCTGATGGGAAAGCGTACGTCATTGGAGGCAAAACGGGCACAGGAGACCATCGCCATGAGACGTATGGACCTGGTGGTCACGTTATCTCCTCCCGTGTGGTCAACCGAACCGCGACCTTCGCGTTCTACCTTGGGGACCGATTCTTTGGCGTAATATCCGCGCACGTTCCGGGCGAGGAGGCGGCGAAGTTCGACTTCACGAGCGCCTTGGCCGCTGAGCTCTTAAAGATCGTGAGAACCTCGCTCATCCCGATGATCGAGAGCTCCGGCGCCGGCCTCTCGCCCTTCACCAACGAAGAGCCCCTCGTCGGGGCGCCTCACGGGAGCTCTCCAGCCACCAAGGACACCGACTCCGAAGAGGGCGCCTTCACCTTTAAGGAGGCGGAACTACCGCCCCAGGGCCTTCCTGATGGCTCAGTAAGCCTACCCGCAGCCCCTCCATCCGAGTCTAAATCCCTCGCGAAGGGTGCCGCCCTGCGGCAGAAACTGCGTAGATCCATCGTCCTCCCGCCCCCTGGATAAGGGGTTGTATCCCCTGACGAATAAAAATCATGGAAGTGGATACCTAATTGCCTAGAACTCTTGTCATTTAGCTGCCTCCATGATACCCATGTGCCCGCAGTTCACACGCCCAGGTAGCTCAGTTGGTAGAGCAGCGGACTGAAAATCCGCGTGTCGCTGGTTCGATTCCGGCCTTGGGCACATTATATCCTTCCATCCTTCCTCTCCCCCCTCTCCTCCCTCTCCCCCCACTTTTTCCCCCTAACAAACGAAGCAACTTCCCCGTCGAATCACCGATTTACCTGCGTATGCACCGTGCGGGTCTTGGAGCGCATACGCCGCTCTTGAGGTCCTCACCCCAACTTGTAGGAGATCTTCTATGTCTACATCCATCTCAGCCACCCTCCCCCCTCAAACCTTGAGCGCAAGCGACCGGTCAGCGGACCAGGGGACTACCAAGGCATTCTGTGCGCCCAAAAGAGGGTCCGATTCGATTGCGGACACGCTCTGGGACCTCACGCGGTCGACGGCACAGCGACCCAATTCGCAGACAAGGCTAATCACAAGTATCGAGCGGTTGGTTGACTCTGTGGCGAGGCTCATCGAGGCGTTCGCCTCCTACCGGGGCGCAACGGCGGAGAAACCCTCCCTGCAACAGAAGCCATGCAGTAAACCATCGGGAGGATGGCAAGGTAAGACACCACTCGAAGGAGGAACGGGAACTATCCCCAAAGAGCCGATCGCTCCGAGCGACCCAAAGATATGCCCGCCCTGCTGTAACGGTTCGGCCGAGCACCAAGCCCCAGCAACCACACCTTTGAACCTGGGCTCAGCGCTGACAAAAGGGGGAGGATTTCTGTGGAAGCCTGTGTCTGACAAGAACGGCGACCTCGTTGTCCTCCTTCCAAAGAAATTAACCGGCAAGATTGACGAGGTTCGAGTACTCTCCGCCGATGGAAAGAGGACCCTCGAAACGGGGAGATACTCCGGCGTCGGCAATGGCAACCGAGAGCACTTCCGCTTCTCTCAACCGGGCACCAGCTATCCCGACGGATCGATCGTCCTCATTCAGCTCAATGACGGCACAACGCGCCATATGAAGATCAAGGAGACGAGTAAGAGAGTTGAGCGGTAAGGCGGCGAAAGAGAACACCTCTGGCTTCCGGTACGGCGGGAGCGGAGGTGGCTTTGTTCTCTCCACCACGGGGGCAAAGGACAAAGAGGGTCCGCCACAGAGGGAGGACTCACCATCGAGCCACTCTACTTTGCCGTTGACTTCCTCGCTGAAAGGACGGAATAACCGAAACATAGTAGCGATGGCGAGGCGCGCGCTCGACATCCAGGAGAATCATGCCCCACACACCATCTATGCCCAATTCCGGTGAGATTCAACGCAACCTTCGCGCGGGCCGATTCTTCCACGGGTGCAAAAATAGTGAGGACCTCGCCAGCATCACGATGTCCGGTTTCCGGGGCGAGTTCTACGATGACGAGGGGCGATGGTTGCGAGATGGAAACCTCGGCAAAGGTGTCTACCTAACCTGCGATTGGCGGACCGCGGTATGGTTTGGTCCGATCCTCCTTGAAGCGACCCTTACCAAAGGCACTCGTATCTTGGACGCGAGCCCGGCCGCGGATCCTCACGTGCTCAGATCGCTTAAGCGGGAGTTCGGACACGAGCTGCTCGTCACGGGAGATATACGCAAGGTGGTGCCCACGAATAAGCACCTCACGCTAGAGGAGTTAGTTGAGCTCACCCGATACTTCTATCACCGCGTGTGGGACCGAGACTGGAGTGTCGAGAGAGGTTGGAAATTTTCGGCCCAGGACAGAAGAGACGCGAGAGCCCTAAACAAGACGGTCAGCTTTCTCAAACGGTATGGGTTCCATGGATATGGGCATCCCCAAGATGATAACGGCATTATCATCTTCGCGCCCGATAGGATACAACTCTCCAAGGTAGTGCGAGCACTCGACTGGCCTGACTACCACCGGCTCGGCGATCTTGAAATCTTAAAAGGACTCTCTCTTGAGGCGTTTCTTCAGAGCGCGAGGGAGTCGAGAGACGCGCCTTCGAGGAGCGCCTCAGAGACCCCGCAGAAGCGTCGCTAGCTGCTCAGGGGCGAGATCCCACCCCTCTACCTGCCATGCATCTCCCTCACGGACGAGAACACAGGAGTGTCCGGTCTTCACCTTGTATGAGGTTGAATTTGCCGCTGGGGCAAGCAGATGTCCAAACTCTCGTAAGCGACCGTTGCTGGTGACAACAAGGCAACATCCGTGCAGGTCAACAAACTCGCTCAACAACGCGGCAGCATCTGCCCGAGCATCCGCGATGGAGGGAGAAAAGGCAACGCCAGATGGACGCTCACTCCTCTCCTGCCACGCCTCAAGCGCCTCGGCGCCGGAGAGCGCGACGATCTCTTCATTCGACAATCCGCTCCATGCGCCGTAGTCGAACTCCGTCAAACGTGGATCTATCTCAAGCTCCGCCCCACTCTGCGTTACCGTTTTTACCTGTTCCGCGAAGACGCGGGTGCGTTGAAGGGGGCCACTGACGATGCGCGCGGGAACTATACGGCTCGACACGAGCGCGTTTCCCACCGCGTGCGCCTGTTCGATCCCCTGCGTGGTGAGCGGTAGGTCCTCTCGCGCCCCGACCATGACGGCCTTCTCACCTTTCGCAAAGGTATTTCCGTGCCGACACACGATAAGCACGGACTTCATACGAGCTCACCCTCAGCCCGAATAATCTCTTCGACACGCGCGACATCTTGGGGATTATCGACCGACCACATCGTTCGCCCTTGCAGCGATACCTGCACGACACGAATCGCCATGCCATTTTCAAGCGCTCGCAGTTGCTCAAGCTGCTCAACCGCCTCAAACATTCCTTGGGGAAGTCCGATGTAGCGCTTAAGCGCCTCCGTTCGGTAGGCGTAGACCCCGATGTGCTGAAAGATAGGAGGCTCTCCGTTTGCTGGGGCCGAACGCACAAAGGGGATGATCCCTTTAGAGAAGTACATCGCGTTGCCGTTTTGCGCGAAGGTCACCGTTGTCCCCGATACAACACCCGCTCCCTTCATAGCGCTCATCTTCGCGTAATGCTCCGCGTTCAATCGAACAGCCGGGGTCGCGATCTCAATCGAAGCGTCGTCGCGCATCGCCTCGACAAGGGCGCCGATAACCCAGGGGGGCATCAACACAGCGTCCCCTTGGAGATTAACAACAACGTCCGCTTTACCGCCGAGGTGGGTGAGCGCCTCATACGCGCGCTCAGAACCGTTCGTACACGATTCCGAGGTCATGACGGCTTCCCCACCAAAGGAACGCACATGTTCGAGGATACGGGTATCATCGGTCGCGACGACTACCTTCGTTACTCCCGGCACAGCGGTTCCGATCCGCCATACGCGCTCCAGGAGGGAACGACCCATAATGGGGGCCAACGGTTTACCGGGAAATCGGCTTGAGCCGTACCGAGCGGGTATGACAATAATGGTATCCATAGAATTTCTGGGGTATCATCCACCATCCATGAAAAAGAGGGTAGCCTATCAAGGAATAACGGGGTCGTTCAGCAGCATGGCTGCGAGGGCGCTCTATGGCTCGGACTTCACTCCTCTTCACACGACCCGCTTTCGGGAGATATTCGAGCACGTTGCCGCTGGCCGCGCGGATGTCGGGGTCGTCCCGATTGAGAACGCGCTCGCCGGCTCTATCCATGAGAATTACGACCTCCTCTCAGAGTACCAGTGCTCAATCGTTGGGGAGTTTTACTGCCCCGTTCAACTTCATCTCATGACCCCCTCTCCTCGGGAGACGCTCGAGACGATTACTCAGGTTTTCTCACACCCGAAGGCGCTTGAGCAGTGCTCGAACTTCCTGGAGCGATACCCCGCGATATCGCCGGTGGTCTTCTCTGATACCGCCGGAGCTGCAGCGCATATCCGCGACCTCCCCGGTTCCGGAATCGCGGCGATAGCGAGCGAGGAGGCCGCCAGTGAGTACGGACTCACTATCATCGCGCGGGGTGTCCAGAATCACGCCAGTAATACGACCCGATTCTTTGCGGTGGCGTCGCGACCGGAAGGTGTGAGAGCGCCATCGAAGTGCACCCTCATCCTTTCCCTTCGACATGAGCCAGCGAGTCTCTACAAGCTTTTAGGCGAGTTCGCTGAACTCTGCATCAACGTTACCAAGATCGAATCGCGCCCGATTCCGGGGAAGCCATTTGAGTACTCCTTTCACCTCGACCTCGAAGCCACCCCTGAGGCAAAAGGCACGCTCTACGACGCTGTGGAGCGAGCCAAACGGGCGACGGTAGAGACACGGGTGCTTGGGTTCTACTCGACGGTGCGGGGGTAGGCCGGTTTCGTTCGTGCAACGCTACCACCCGAATGCTCCGCGTTCTGAAAACCTGCGGTGTATGCAACGACGCGGCGCGCAGGAATGCGCGCCCTCCCTCCATTGCGACGCTTGATTTGGGAGGGCGGTCATTCCCCCCTTCGCTAAAGCTACGCGGGGCAAGCCTGACCGCCGCGTTGCGTTTGGCGAAGGACATTGGTGATGCGCGATGTTTCGGCGACCGAGGACGGTCGCCCTCCCACCTACCCGTGACTGGGAGGGGGCGGATTCCTGCGCGCGATGGGGTTGCCCAAGGCGAAGGTTGTTGGCGATTCGCGACATCGCGATAATATCCCACAAACAAAAAACCCGGGGCATCTCTGCCACCGGGTCTTTTGTGTTTGCTGTCGAAGCAAGATGCCGAGGTCTCGGCTTCCTGATTAACGCTTCGAGAACTGTGGACGACGACGAGCTTTGTGACGTCCGTACTTCTTACGCTCAACTTCACGAGCATCTCGAGTAAGCATCTGGCCTGCCTTGAGAGTCTTACGATGAGCAGAGTCTACCGCAACGAGTACACGTCCAAGCGCCATACGAAGGGCACCAGCTTGTCCGCTCTTTCCGCCACCCGTTACGTTGGCAAGAACGTCGTAGCTCTCAGCAAGACCTGTAACAACGAGAGGCTCCTTGATAAGAAGCTCGAGACTAACGCGACCGAAGTACTCCTTCGTCTCTGTTCCGTTTACCACGAACTTTCCAGTTCCTGGACGAAGGTAAACACGAGCTACCGCTTCCTTGCGGCGTCCAATCGCATGAAATCCACCACCCTTGACCATCTGAACTCCTTACCTACTTCTTTTTAACGATTGTGTGTGCTTGTGGCATCTGAGCCGCATGAGGATGCTCACTGCCCTTGTAGATCTTCAACTTCCCGAGCTGCTGGTGCCCAAGGATTCCCTCGGCAAGCATACCACGAACAGCCAACTGAATAGTCCTCTCAGGCTTGTTCCGAAGCATGTCAGCTCCGGCAACCTCTTTAAGGTGACCGATGAAGCCGGTGTGGTGTCGGTAGATCTTGGTCTCGCCCTTGTTTCCGGTAAGACGAACCTTATCAGCGTTGATAACAACGACGAAATCGCCGCTGTCTACGTTCGGTGTATAGGTTGGCTTGTTCTTACCGCGGAGGAGATTAGCTGTTTCAGTAGCCAACCGACCAACAGGAACCTCTGCTGCGTCGATCACCCACCACTTTGCACCCTCTCGGGCGGCTTCTGTTGAAAGAAATTCGGTGCTCATAACTACGTAACTAAGACTTAACCGGTCTAAGGAGAGGAACATATGTGGGCACAAAAGCCCCACTCATTTCGTCGAACCCATCGTTATCATTGGATAACAAGCGTGATCAACGCCTTTGGGCCCTCTTCTATCAACCCAAATGAGTACCGGAAGGTATCACAACCACTATCTCGGTCAAGCCTGCGCCATGTATGCCTTTTCAGTGTACCCGGATGGCTAGGCGTGGGAGAAGCGACCAACAAACTGTGTGAATTTAACAGGTTGAACGCCCTCCACAAGCCCCCGTGCGATCGATTCGGCCCCGAGCTTCCGAGCGGTATCTCGAAGATGCCCCAATTTTTTGGCGGAATTTTCATTCGGCCACCGCATAAAGCGCTCGCTCCACAACGCACGGGCGGCTGTCGCGCGTATCCAGAGATCGATCACCTCGGACGACACCGGAGTCGCACCTTGCCCACCCGCACCACTCGCGGCTTCAACGGAGGCGGCTGCGGCGACGACATCGAAGAGGAGCAAAAGGTCGAAGGGCTCCCCATCGGTAGCGGCTGGGTCCACGATCGTCGCGAGCTTTGATTTCCGTGAGGCACGCATCTCCTCCCCGATGAGGTAGGCGCGCTCAATCGAAAAATTCTTCATCCCCTCTTTCTTACACGCCTCTCGAAGCTCATCACCGACCAAGTCTAATCCTTGTTGACTCATACCACACACCCCTACTCTTAAACCTTACTCGACGACTGGAATCAGACGCTCCACTTCTTCCGGTTCACCCTCGCCGCTCTCAGCATCTTCTGAATCGAGCAAGGGCAACCCAGACCGCAGCACACTCACCTCAAAATCCGTTCCTTCAGCGGTAGAGGCTACGTACAGCCGCCCTTTTGGTTCCTTCAGCGGCTGTCCATTTGCGACTCCCTGCCACTCCTCACGCCACAATCCGAAGAACGCCAAACCTCTCTGATACGCTCCCTGGGCGAGCGAGAGCACCTGCTCCGACGTAAGTCCCTGCCCACCAACCTCAGTTGGATAGGAAAATCCAACTCCGTCGAGTGTGAAGCCCCCGCCCTCGTCAAGGAGATTGAATCGCTCTACAGCATGCTCCTCGATCGGGTAGCCAAGCGATTCTCCATCATTCCCCACGTAGCAATTCACGCACGGATTCCGAACGATCGTCGCAACAGCTTGGAGTTGATCGCGCGCAAGCTGCGACATCGCGCGAAACGAATCGCGCTCGAGGTTGTCCTCAAGCATCACGACAGCGTAGTTACGAGCGTTCGGATTCGTCTGTAAATTGTACTCAAAGAGGAGTCGCGCATCAGCCACAATGTTGAGGTACTGGATCTGCGCGTCGCTGTTCGATCGGCGAATCTCTCTCCGAAAATCCTCGGGCCGCGTTTTTATAAAGGGCGCATCATAGGGCGGGTTCTTGTATCTTCGCTGAGCTGGCCCATTAGCGAGGTAGAGCGCAAGCTGGAGATTTCGCCCCTCGGCATTGAGACGCGTTATGACCTCTCGAAGGTAGCCAAAATCCTCACCAAAGGTACCGTCGATCAGCACGCCAATATATGGCTCGCGAACACGTGCGGCGAGAAGCGTTGAGACATTTGCCTCGACAACAGCCCGAGCCTCAGGCTGAAGCGCGTAGAGCATCGCATACCCGCGTCCCTGGCCGCCGACCCACGGAAGTCCATCACGCTCTGGGAGCGGCGTTGGGGGCACGATGGCCCCGCCCCGACTCACGATCCCCGCGAGCATACCATCATCGGCGGTGCTCTTGGGCGTTGGGGTACCGGGCACGGTGACCGACGCCCCTCCATTCGCCCCGAGAACGGTATCCTCGTCACCATCATCCGCTACGGGAGATGGCGTTGGAGTAAATGGCGCAGTTGGAGCCGCAGCAGCATCCGGACCGGTGTAATCACCACCATCGATCAACAGCCCGCCACGACGCGGCGTGGGAGTACCCATAGGAGTATCGGATGAGGGTTCATCCACCGCACTCCCAGCCCCACCCAGAGATCTATCCGATTCCGTATCGGACCCCGAGCTTATAGATCGCCACCACGAGGAGCCCGGCGCTGACCCTCGCGACACCGCGATCGATACCAACGCCAGGGAGAGCCCTATCGCTACAGCGGCTAGTAATCGCACTCGGAACTCGGTGAACCTGCTCATAGGACTACGTAGACGGCGCTCCTTGTATTGTACGGTCGCACGTTATCTCTAGGATACGAATTACCGCGACTCGGGGCTATCGGAAATGATAAAACGCTCTATCGCCTTCAACATTTTGGAAGGTTCCCGGAGGAGCTGGTGCGAATCCTGCACAAGGATAAGGGTAACCTCCGGCCGGGTGGCGGCGAAATCTTGACTTTGACCGCAGGGAACAACGTCATCATCAATACCGTGGATAAGTAACGTAGGCACCGAGAGCGTTACCTGGCGCGAGTCGAACGCGCGCAACTCCTCAACGAAGCGGTAATGGACCGACACTTCGGTTCCGGACTCAAGATTCAGCACCGGCGCGCTTCCCCGCTCCCTCCATAACTTCTCCCGCTCCGGAG
>JAIXPR010000384.1 GCA_027486155.1 Pseudomonadota bacterium
CGATGGCCCTGAGGTCGCGCCAGTGCCGAGCGCGGTTGCTGCGGCGCCGACCCCACCCCCTATTTTTGAGGAGCCGGTGGCTGCAGCCGCTATGACTTCCTCACCGGGCCTCTCCTCCGATGGTGGGGCGGCGCGTGAATTCGTCGCTCCGGAGATGCCAGAGATCGTTGAGCAGCCACAAAGCGCCGCTGAGCCTGAGCCTGCTCACGAAGAGGTACAGGTTTCCACGCCGGTCGCGGCGGTGGAGGCTCAACCGGAGCCAACGCCGACCACTCCACCAGCAGCTCCCGCGGTTACTGAGACACGACCGGGCATCGGCCCACGTATCCTTGGCCGGATTGAACTACCTGCGGCCCGTAAGCCGATCGTGAAACCATCGCCGGATGCTAGGCGTCCAGCCCCGATTACAGGAAAAGACTCACCGCGTGAGGTTTTTGAGAGCGACGAGGAGGGCAAGAAGAAGGGCGCGGCCAAGAAGGGCCGTAAGCGAGAGATTAGCAGCGTAGACCTGCTTGACTACCGTGGACGTGAGATGCGTCGCGGTAAGTCGAGGGGGAGAGACGATGATAGAAGAAGGGGCCCACAATCTGAGTCCGAGAAGCAGAAGGTCGCTAAACGAGTTATCGAGCTTGGCGATTCCATAACGGTAGGTGAGCTCGCGAAGCAGATGAGCCTAAAATCTGGTGAGGTGATCGCGAAGCTCCTCGGTCTCGGTGTAATGGCGACCATCAACCAGGCGATCGACAAGGATACCGCGCAGATCGTCGCCGACGAGTTGGGCTACGAGGTTAAGCACGTTGAGTTCAACGAGCAGGATATCTTGCAGGACGTTGTTGAAGAGGATCCAGGTAACTTGATGCCACGCGCGCCGGTCGTGACCGTCATGGGTCACGTCGACCACGGTAAGACCTCCTTGCTCGATAGAATCCGAAGCACATCGGTTGCCGCCAAAGAGGCGGGTGGAATTACCCAGCACATCGGAGCGTACCGAGTTATCACCGAAGATGGTCGTTCGATCACCTTCATCGATACACCGGGTCACGCCGCGTTCACCGCGATGCGTGCTCGTGGAGCTCAGGTCACCGATATCGTCATCCTCGTGGTCGCGGCGGATGATGGTGTGATGCCTCAGACACGAGAGGCTATTAACCACGCGCAAGCCGCTAAGGTTCCGATCATTGTCGCCATCAATAAGATGGATAAGCCCGACGCGAATCCTGACAAAGTTAGGACCCAGCTCGCTGAGTTCGGATTGCAGCCTGAGGATTGGGGTGGTGATACGATGTTCATGCCGGTTTCCGCTCTTAAGGGGGATGGAATCAAGGAGCTTCTTGAGAGCCTCCTCGTTCTCGCTGATGTGAAGGAATTGAAAGCAAATCCAGATCGTCGCGCGAAGGGAACGATCATCGAGAGCCGCACCGACCGCGGACGTGGCGTGGTCGCGACCGTCCTCGTTCAGGCCGGAACGCTCAAGATGGGAGATATCTTCATCAGCGGCGCCGAGTACGGTCGAATCCGTACGATGACCGATTACCGAGGCGAGAAGCTCACCGAGGCTGGACCTTCGATGCCGGTAGAGATTACCGGTCTCAACGGTATGCCGGAGTCGGGTGATGACTTCATGGTGGTTGATTCCGAGGCCGACGCTCGCGAGGTATCATCGAACCGTCAGGAGCTTCGGGCTCAGAAGGAGCGCTCGCTCGCGTCTGGACCGATCAGCCTTGAGGAGTTCGCGAAGCGCGCGGGTACCAAGGCTGCTGAAGAGCTCAACGTCATCCTCAAAACGGATGTACAGGGCTCGGAAGAGGCGGTTAAGCAATCGATTGAGAAGCTCTCTGGTGAGAAGGTTAAGGTACGAGTTCTTCACTCGGCCGTTGGTGGTATCAACGAGAGCGACGTGCAACTCGCGGTTGCCTCTCGCGCTATCATCGTTGGATTCAACGTTCGTGGAGAGCCTCGCGCTCTTGCTGACGCGGAGAACCTCGGCATCCAGATCCGCTTCTACCGAGTTATTTACGAACTCTTAGATGATGTGAAGAACGCGATGGTCGGCTTGCTTGAGCCGATCCGCGAGGAGTCGAGCCTCGGCCGCGCTGAGGTCCGTGATACCTTCACCATTCCGAAGATCGGAACGATCGCCGGTTGCTACATCACGAACGGACTCGTTCGCCGAAACGCGAACGCTCGCTTGTTGCGAGACAACCGAGTTATCCACGAAGGGAAGATGTCGAGTCTTCGTCGCTTCAAGGATGACGCGCGTGAAGTTCAGGCTGGATTTGAGTGTGGTATCGGGTTTGAGAGCTTCAACGACGTTAAGGTCGGCGATGTGATCGAGGTGTACGAGTTCAAGGAGATCGCGCCAACGCTCGACTAGGAGCGCTCCGTGTAAAAACGGTGTGCCTGCCGAAGGGTAAGGTGGACCAACGGGTAGTTTACGTATGTCCGGACAAAGAAGAGTTTTCCAAGTTGGTGAGCGGATTAAGGAGCTGATAGCGGAGCATCTCAATAGAGTTGCCGACCCGCGCTTTAGCTTGGTGACGATCACCTCGGTGATGGTATCGCCGGACCTTCGCAACGCGAAGGTGTACTGGGTCGTGTCGCTCCTCGGAGAGGCGGATCGTAGTGAGCGTATTGCTGAGGTTCAGGAGGCGTTCGAGAGCGCGAGTGGATTCTTCCGCAAGATGTGCTCGAAGCAGCTCGGTATTCGCTTCACTCCAGAGCTTCGGTTTTACTACGATGATACGCTCGATACGGTTGAGCACGTCGAGCAGCTTATGAATAAAATCCGTCCCAAGGAGAACTCATGACGTTCGACGCACGTTGTGATGAGGTGTTGGACGTTCTTCAATCAGCTAAGCGAGTCGTGGTCGTTTCGCACGTTAATCCGGACGCCGACGCGTACGGCTCATCGTGCGGTCTCGCCCAGGGCCTTCAGGCGTTTGGACTCCCCGTGCGGGTGTTTAACGAGAGTGGGTTTATCCCTCGATACGCGGTTATCCCCGGGGCATCGCTCGTATCGAAAGAGCTGCCGACGGCCTTCGCCGATGATGAGGTCGTGGTGGTATGTGATTGCGGCGCCGCCGAGCGTGTTGGCGATACCTACCTT
Organism: Pseudomonadota bacterium; assembly: GCA_027486155.1. GTDB lineage: Bacteria > Bdellovibrionota_C > UBA2361 > UBA2361 > OMII01 > OMII01. The sequence continues at coordinate 3,107 of JAIXPR010000384.1, forward strand.
CCGATCATCAAAGGGGCATCTCAAGTAATTAACATCGATCATCACACCGCGAATTCGCTTTTTGGGCACGCTAACTACGTTGTCGATGGGGCGAGTAGCACCTCAGAGTTGGTATGTAATCTTCTGCATGGTTTAGAGGCGCGGACCGGTCGAAAGGATATCATCACCTCTGAGTGCGCGAAGTGCCTTTTGGCGGGAATTATCGGGGACACCGGATCGTTCCGCTATCCGAGCACAACGGCGGCTACCTTCCGAGTCGCGGGGGAGCTCGTTGATCGAGGAGCTCGTCCCGATATCCTGACTCAAGAGCTTTTCGCTAATCACTCACTCGCCGCGGTTCGCCTCCAGGCCGAAGCAATGTCGGGTGTTGTTCTTCATGAAGGTGGACGATTCGCCGAGGTCACCGTTACCCAAGAGATGCTCAAGCGTCTCGGGGCGGATTTACTCGACGCGGATTCGCTCGCTGAGCGCGCCCGTGACATCGAGGGCGTCCGGGTTTCGGCGCTCTTTAAGCAGGACGTCGATATGTGGCGTGTGAGTTTGCGCTCCCGCCAAGGCGCTGTCGATGTGGCGTGGGTGGCTCAACAGTTCGGCGGGGGAGGTCACAAGCCAGCGGCAGCGTTCCGGTGGCGCAAAGATATTGAGACGCTTCAGCGTGAGTTGCGCGCCACGATCAAAGAGGCGTTAGCCGCGACCAATGCATAGTGGAATTCTCTTTATCGATAAGCCCGCCGGCATCACCTCCGCGGGAGTAGTAGCCCGTGTGAAGCGTATCCTCGGAGCGGAGCGAGTAGGGCATGCCGGTACCCTTGACCCTGACGCGACGGGCTTGTTGATCGTGCTCGTGAATGGCGCGACTCGGGTGGCATCGTACGCGGCTGACGGCGCGAAGCGGTATTCCGGCATTATGCGGTTAGGAGTTACCACTTCAACGGATGATATGGCGGGTGAGGTTCTTACCGAGTCCTCAACGATTCCACCTTTTGAAAAGGTCGTTGAAGCGTGCGCGCGATTTGTCGGCCCGATCCAACAGGTTCCACCCAAGGTGAGCGCGATAAAGGTCGGCGGCAAGCGCGCCCATAAGCTCTCGCGGGAGGGGCATGAGTTCGAGCTCTCAGCTCGAGAGGTTGTCGTATCGCGATTCGATGTTGAGAAGATCTCAGATACCTCCTTTCGCTACGTGGTGGAATGTAGCCCAGGAACCTACGTGCGCTCGTTGGCGCGCGATGTGGGAGATCTTCTCGGGTGCGGAGGAGCCGTTGAGTCTATCCGTCGAGAGAGGTCAGGCCCCTTCTCAGTTGAGGGGGCACTCACCCTGGAAGAGATAGGGTGGGAGCGGCTGCGCGATTGGTCCTTGCTTATCCCCCACATCCCCCGAATCGAGATCTCCGAGGAGAGTGCCGCCGCAATCAGAAACGGTCACCAGATAACCTTGAAGCGGGTCGCGGAGCTTCCAGAGGTAGCCTCGTTGCCGAGGCCCTCACTCTTTTGTTACGCCAGTAAGGGCGACCCAGAGACCTTAGGGTTGTTGAATGTACTCCCGACCGGAGAGCTTCAGGTAGCCCTCAATTTAGGGAGATATCCCGGTCGAAAATAGGCTGTTCTATTCATCGCTTCAGGCTAGTATCGGCGGGTGAAAACAAGGGTGAACCCCTTGAGGAGATGGTATGTCAAGTATTGTGATCGTTGGCGCCCAATGGGGCGATGAGGGTAAGGGTAAGATAGTCGATGTCCTTACCGAGCGGGCTGATTGGGTCGTCCGCTTCCAAGGTGGAAACAACGCCGGACATACGATCGTTGTTGATGGGGTCAAGACGGCGTTGAGCCTCCTTCCGAGCGGTATCCTTCGTCCTCACGTTAAGTGTCTCTTGGGAGCGGGGGTTGTTATGAACCCGACCGTTCTCCTTTCGGAGATCGACCGTGTTCGCGCAGCTGGGGCGGAGATTAATCCCGGCCGTCTCGTTATCGACCGCGACGCGCACCTCGTGCTCGATTACCACATTCTCGTTGATAAGGCGCGCGAACTCGCCCGTGGCGCGAGTAAGATCGGAACAACCGGTCGAGGTATCGGCCCGGCGTACGAGGACCGCAGCCAGCGTTCAGGAATCCGCTGCGCGGATCTGCTCACCCCGCACCGTATGCGTGAGCGTGTCCGGGCTCATGTGGAGGAGAAAAATAAGCTGCTCAAGTACGTTCTTGAGAGTAAGGCGCACGTTGATTTTGACCAGTTGTGGACGCAGTTAGAGCGTGAGGCGGAGATCCTCGCGCCATTCGTTGGAAACGGAAGTCGTCTTATCTTCGACGCTCTTCGTCGTGGTGAGAAGGTTATCTTTGAGGGAGCGCAAGGGGTGCTTCTGGACCAAGTCCACGGAACTTATCCTTTCGTGACATCCTCCTCGACGATCGCCGGTTCAGCGACGATCGGTGTGGGTGTGGGCCCGAAGATGATTGACTCGGTGCTCGGTATCGCCAAAGCGTACTGTACCCGAGTCGGAGAGGGGCCGTTCCCGACCGAGATGCTCGGCGAGCTTGGGGATGAGGTTCGTCAGAAGGGGCGTGAGTTCGGTACTGTCACCGGACGGGCTCGTCGGTGTGGATGGTTTGATGTCGTCGCTATGAAGCGCGCGATTCGGACCTCCGGTATCGATTCCGTTATTTTGACCAAGCTCGATGTGCTGAGCGGATTGCCCACCTTAAAATTGTGTACAGGGTACACACGTGGTGACGAGCTCGTTGATGACCTTCCTCCCTCGAGTGAGGACTACGAGGGGCTTGAGGCGACCTACCTGGAGGTTCCGGGATGGTCGGAGGATATTAGTTCCGTTCGCACCTGGGACGCCCTCCCGAAAACCGTTCACGCCTTCGTTGAGACCCTCACCAATCTTCTTGAGTGCCCGGTCAGCTTCATAAGCGTCGGACCGGGACGGGAGGCGACGATTCCGGTTGCGCCACCCCAGGTCGTGAGGGAGTTCTTGGCCTAGTGCGCCGTGGTTTTATTCGTGGTATCAGAGTTTTGTGTTTAAACAGGTGTTTGCTTATGAATAAGAATGTAATTCGTTACGCGGTATGGACCGCTCTCGTACTTGGCGCTCTCGCGGTCGCGGGGGATGTTGTGGCGCAAGATGGTGGACAGGTGTTCTCAACTCCACCAGCGGCAGGCGAACAACAACCGAGCTTCATGCAATCCCTTATCAGCATGTTGCCGATGTTGGCGATCTGCTACCTCATTTTTTGGGTGATGGTGATTCGCCCGCAAGAATCCAAGATTAAGAAGCACAAAAATTTGCTTGAGTCCCTCAAGCGTGGTGATTCCGTTGTCACAACGGGTGGCATCATCGGCCGGGTCGCGAGCGTTGAGAAGGACGCGGTGCTTGTTGAGATAGCGCCGAACGTAAAGGTCAAATTCGCGCAGGCCCACATCGTGGGGCTTGAGAAGGGTGATGCAAAGGCTGAAGCTGCGTAAAGGGTAATCGCGAGTCGGTATGGGCAGGGATATTCAACAAAGAACGATCATTTTTGTGGCGGTTGTTGCGCTGGCGGTACTTTCGCTCCTGCCAACCGTGCTTCGAGACAACTTCACGCAGAAGTGGTTTACGAGACCGATGGCTCTCGGACTCGATATCAGCGGCGGTGTCCACCTCGTGTACGGGGTGAAGGCGAGTGAGGCGGTGACGAGCCGGCTGCAATCCCTTCTGGTGAGCGTCCGGTCGGATCTGCGCGCGAAGAAGATCGCGGTTGCTCAATCAACCGTTGGGTCTGATAACTCCCTTCAGCTAACGCTCCTCAGCGACGCATCGCTCGAGGCCGCGAAGTCAACGATTCAGGAGAAGGCTCCTGAGTTAAGCCTCGTATCAACCGAGATGGATGGATCCCGCCCACGTCTTCGCTATCAATTTAGCGAGATGGCGGTGAAGAAGATCGAGACCGACGCGATTGAGCAGGCGGTTGAGACCCTCCGTAATCGAGTCGACCAGTTCGGTGTGAGTGAGCCGCTCATTCAACGATCGGGTGAGAATCGAATTATCCTTCAGATGCCGGGAGTGTCCGATATCAACTCGGTGAAGAAGGTGGTTGGATCGGTCGCGAAGCTTGAGTTTCGTCTGGTTCCAGGTCCAGGCACGGCGCAAGGTGTCGGCACTATGACCCTCAAGAACAAAGAGGGTCAGCCGATCATCGTTGAGGATCAGGCGCTCATGACCGGAGACGCGGTGTCTGACGCGCGGGTCGATTTCGATCAACAGGGGCAGGTTGAGGTATCTCTTCGTCTCTCATCCCTTGGCCAGCAGACTTTTGCTCGTATCACCTCTGAGAACGTCGGGCGCCAACTCGCTATCGTTTTAGATGGAATCGTGTACTCCGCTCCCGTTATTCGGGACGCTATCACGGGTGGTCAGGCGAGCATCTCCGGCGGCTTCACCATGGAAGAGGCTCGTCAGTTGAAGGTAGTTCTCAAAGCGGGTGCTCTTCCAGCTCCGTTAACCGTTCTTGAGGAGCGCACCGTTGGTCCAACACTCGGTCTTGAGTCCGTGAAGAAGGGCGTTGTCGCGATGGCTATCGGCTTCGTCTCGATCTCGCTCTTTATGATGGTGTACTACGCCAAATCCGGAGTGGTCGCGGTTGTGACCTTGATCCTGAACGCGGTCATCATGATGGCGTGCCTCTCGTTCTTCGGCGCGACCCTCACCTTGCCCGGTCTTGCAGGCCTAGC
>JAIXPR010000035.1 GCA_027486155.1 Pseudomonadota bacterium
CCAGCATGTCCTTCACGCAGATATCGATCTTCGGTCCATAGAAAGCGCCATCCCCTTCATTCAACGAATACGGAAGGCCACTGCGATCAAGCGCGGCCTTGAGGGCGGTCTCTGCCGCATCCCACTTCTCCTCCGCGCCTACCCGTCCCTCTGGGCGAGTACTGAGGTAGAGGTGAAAATCCTTCAAACCGAAATCACGCAGAAGGTTTACGCTGAAGTTGAGGACGGTATCGATCTCCTCCGGCATCTGATCCTCACGACAGAAGAGATGCGCGTCGTCCTGCGTGAACCCGCGAACTCGAGTCAAGCCCGACAAGGTGCCGCTGCGCTCGAACCGGTAGACCGTTCCCCACTCCGCGAATCGTTTCGGAAGATCTCGATACGATTTCGGAACCGCATCATAGATCTTACAGTGAAACGGACAATTCATCGGCTTGAGGTAGTACTCCTGGCCCTCAACCTCGATTGGAGCGAACATCCCATCCTTATAGAACGAAAGATGCCCGCTCGTTTCCCAGAGGGTCGAGCGACCGATATGCGGTGAGTAAACGAAGTCGTATCCACCTTCAAGGTGTATTTTTCGGCAGTGCGTCTCTATGAGGTGACGAATGATCCCGCCCTTCGGATGCCAAAGGATAAGGCCGGAACCTACACCCTCGTGGTCGATACTGAAGAGGTCGAGCTCTTTTCCGAGCTTGCGATGCTCTCGCTCCCGCGCCAACTCCCGCTTCTCGACGTACTTCTTGAGCTCATCCTTATTCTCAAACGCGAGAAGATACACACGCGTGAGCTGTTTGTTCTTCTCATCACCTCGCCAGTACGCGCCCGCGAGGGTATCGATCGTGAAACAGTCCGCTGGGATCTCGCCGGTGTGATTCACATGGGGACCGGCGCACATATCCTCGAAGGGGCCGTTCACATAGAAGCCGATTTCGGTCTCTCCCTTCTCGGCGAGCTCAAGGCAGTACTCAACCTTGTAACCCTCGCCCCGTCCCTTCAGGTGCTCGACGGCCTCAGCGACCGAACGCTTCGACTCAACGAACGGCTGGCGCTGTCCGATGATCTTGCGCATCTGCTTCTCGATGGTCTTGAAGTCCTCAGGGGTAAGGGGCGTATCGAAATCGAAGTCGTAATAACAACCGTTATCAATCGGTGGACCGAAGGCGAGCTTAGCGTTCGGGCGAATCTCAAGGATAGCCTGAGCCATTACGTGAGCGAGAGAGTGTCGGATTTTGTAGAGATGATCTGCGTTTTCTTTCATGGAGTACCTTTTAACCTCACGAAATTATTACATAGGAGGAATAAGATCAAAGGGGGAAGTGAGGAAAACCGGCGCGGGGAACGGGACGCTAAAGGTGCGGTCCTATTGAGAAACTCGGAACCGACCTACCACCCTCCCCCACCACTACCCCTTCCGGCACCAACGCGCGCTTGCGAAGAGAAAGATAGTGCGTTGACCAAACAAGAGCGTAGCATAACAGTTGACCATCATGAGACCTCTCCTTCGACTCTCTGAAAACGAACGCGCATTCATCGTAGCGGCGACCCTCAACGCCAACATGCCGATCAAGGGGCTCGCCCGTCGAATGGGGGTCCGCGAACATCAGGCCCGTCGCGTGAGGGACTCCCTCACCCAACGTGAGATCCTGCAACCTATCTACCTCATCGACCTCTATCGTCTCGGGTACACCGACTTTCGCGTCTTCCTCTCGGGCATCACCTCCCCATCCAAGACACGCCTCGCGTTTGAGAAGCGCGCGATGAGCTACCCTCTCGTCTACTGGCTGGCAAAGATGGGAGGCGCGCACCAGTACGCCCTTACCTTTCTCGCGAAGGATCCTTCAGAGATGATTACGTTCTTTCCTTCGGTGCAGCCCCATCCAGATGGACTGAATGCGCACAAAACGATCGCGATCGCAGGCGAGTGGAATATCTACACACCGAACTACCTCGCACCCGACTACAAAGAGCGTCTCTCTCATTCGATATCGAGCAGGGAGCGAATCCCCCCTCTCGACAAGCAGGAGATCCTCATCCTTGAGGCCCTGGCGAGAAATCCATCCGCCACCACCTCAGCTCTCGCGCGCCTGACGGGTATGCCCTCAACCTCACTAGCGTACCGATTGGACAAACTGACCGAACTCGGGGTTATCAGGGCTCAGGTCTACCTTTTTAACAACGCCCTTGTCGGTGTCTCAGCCTATCGAATCACGATCGTGGAGAAGGGGCTCTCTCCCGCAAGCCGGGAGCGGCTTCGCCGCTACATGGCGAACCATCCGAACGTGTGCGCTATGCTCACCTGCGCTGGGAGCTTTGACTTTGAGGTTAGATTCGAATGCGCGGACCCTGAGCACGTAGAGGATTTTGTTCAGACGATCGTTGACAATTTCGGAGAGGACCTTGGCGCTATCAACGTGTCTCAGCAACTTCGGACCCTCAAGCGGATCGCCTATCCATGCGCAACAACTAACCGATGACCGATCCGGCGGGAACGCCGCATGGGCCCGATTCGAGTTCCTTACTCGCGCACGGACACCTCGGGTCCGCACAGACCCGAGAGGTGATCAACATCCTCCCGCATCTGCTCAAGAATAAACTCAGGCCTCACCGATACCACGAATCGACCCAAGCTCAGCACACGGCGGGTCAACTCCGGCGAGGCTATACCGGGGAATCGTCGAACGAGCCGCTCACCGACCCAGGTATCCTCTTGGTCGATGTGCCACACCTGCGCCGCATAGAACCGGGACGCTGGAGGAGCGATAGTTATCTCGATAGTTTCAGGCTTTGAGCCGGACCAGATGCCGAAGCCCTCGAGCCAATACGGCTTCGAAGGGGGTTCCTCCCCATCCTCCTTAGCGACCGGGGGCAACTCCGATACTTCACGTATCTCCTTGATGAAGGAAACGTTCAAAATCAACTCCCGCCCACCACTCTCCTTGAAGAGCGCGTAGAGCATACCGTCCGAAAAATGCAAACGGTCGAAGAGTCCGCCGTATTCCTTATCCTCATCGTGTCGCCACGGAGATCGATATCGCACGACTGTCGGCTGTCCCCGATGACAAAGGGTAAGGAGACGCACAAGGTCGATATCAGCGAGCTTCGCTACCGAGGTCGTCTCCGAGGAGAATCGTTGCCGCATGTGCTCAAGGTCGTGGTCGATATCACCTCGACCGTTCGTTATCCGCGCCCATAACGAGTTAAGGGCATCATGCAGGGATGGATCGTCGATCATCAGTGCCATCTCGCTCAACAGCACCAGCGCGACCAGCTCATCTCGTCCGGGCGGAAGTGAGGCGAAGGAGAAGTCAGGTTTCGTCAGAAAGTAGCCCCGATTCGACTCGTCGTACTCAATCGGAACACCGAACTCATACCGCAAACGATCGATCGTCCTCATCGCGGTGCTTCGCGAACAACCGCACATGGTGGCCAGTGTAGAGGCGTTCGGATAACTCTTCTTTTGAAGCTCCGCCTGTAGGGTCAAGGAACGCTTGAGAAACGTGGAGGATTCCGTGCCCTTCCTCCGACCGCCGTTCATCGACCGGGCGCTGTACTTCCGAGAGTGTTCCATGTGGACTACGAACTACGTAACCGATAAGAAAATTGAGAAAACAGGTTGTTCGAGTAACGTGACTACCGGTTCTTTACAACCATGTGTACCACTGCGTGAGTCAGGCAGGCCGATTTAAAAGGGCAAGAATTCAGTGAATGAGTCAAACGGCCCTGACACGACCAGGATCCGACACCCTTGGCGCTCGATATTCAGCGAATAATTCAGTAACGCCCTCCAACCTGTGTCATAGGGTGATACGGGTCCACGATCTTTAAGTAGGGGCCGTTCGTTGGTGGTCGAGCATCTTTGCGTAGCTCTTCTCCAAACGTCGCTCGGTAGGCGATCATTTTGAGAAATTAACGCGGAGGCGCGGAAAACGCGGGGGGCGCGGAAGACCAATAGATACAACCCTGCGCTCTCCGCGGTTTCCGCGCCTCCGCGTTACCTAACCAAGATATTCGCACACAGAAGAGCGTAGCCGTTCATCGAGGGTGACCTTGCCCCTACGGCTCACTACCAAGCCCCCCCGCATGCAGGCCCCTTGCCCCCATTTTACGAACTTCTCGCACACTATTTTTCTTGAGGGGCACGGAGTCAGTGGCTATCCTAAGACTGTAGCTACTCACGTAGTAGTTTTATCTTTCGAAATCAGGTCGAAAGTCGGGGCAGAGCGAGAGCTCGCCCCGTTTTTTTGCCCGCAAACCCACACCCAAAAGCTCTCAGTTGCCCCACCTCCCCGCGCACTCTAAGATGCTCCCATACGAAATTCCGGATACCGTTCATACACAGGCCCCATGCGCTCATCCTCTGCTACCTTTCCATGGAGATACCTTCTCGTAGCGCTCGCGCTCTACTCCACGCTCCAGGTATTCTTTCTCGGATTAGCCCCGATCGCCGGAAGCACCGAGGCGAGAGAGGCGCAGGTTATCGAGACGATCCTTCGCGAAGGGGAATGGGTCCTCCCCCTTCGAAACGGCATCATTCCCTCAAAGCCCCCACTCTTTCATTGGATCGGAGCAGGGCTCAGCCAGGCGATAGGAGGGGTCGATGAATTCACCGTGCGCCTCCCCTCTCATCTCGCCTCCCTCGGTATCCTCCTTTTGAGCTCCCTCGTCGCATTTCGAGTCGCGCGATTAAGCCAGACCGTCGAGGGGGAGCTTCACCAAGAGCGGGTCGCTCTCCTCACCCCGGCGATCCTATCCCTCACCTACGGCTTCTTCCAACTGAGCTCCCAAGCGATGGTCGATATGACCTTTGCGCTCCTCGTGTGGGGGGCGATCGCATCCCTCGTCTCGAGCGATATCGATGACTGGCGCCAGTATCGCCGTATCTCGTGGCTCAATCGCGCCCTCTTCTGGAGCTGCTGCGCTGGCGCGATGGTAGCCCGCGGACCGGTTGGCCTCGCGTTGCCGATCTTTCTCGTTGGCATCACGGGGTGGTACCTCGGGGGATTCAAAGCGGTGGTGCGCGAGATGCTCAGACCGAGCGTAGGGTGGCTCGCGTTTCTTGCGCCGTGCGCTTGGTACTACGGCGCGTACCTGCGCGGAGGAGAGGCGTTCCTCGCTCGACAACTTTTCTTTGAGAACGTGCAGCGCTTCGTCGGTGGCGAGAAGATCAACACCGAGGCGTGGTGGTTCTACCTCCCCTCCCTCATGCGCACCACCGCTCCGTGGGGACTCCTGATGGCGATCGGTGTTATTCGCTACGTTCGAAAGGCTCGAGGGCTTGAGTACCTCGGTGGTTTCCAACGATGGGCTATCGCGCCATCGGTGGCGCTTATCGCCGGCGTCATCCTCTTCTCTCTCGCCTCTGGCAAGCGCCATTCCTATACGTTACCCCTCCAACCCTTCATCGCCATACAGTGCGCGCTTCTCTTTTCGATGTGGCTCGAGCGTCGGGGGCTCGCCGCCCGCGAAAAGATCTGGAAGCTCGCTCGGCGACTTGAAGGGCTTGTCGCTACTCTCCTGGTAGGGCTTCTGATCGCCGCGGGAATAGGACACCAGGTTGACTGGAACCTTCACCCCCTTGAGGATATTGTCAAGTTCGCCTGCGCCCCCCTCACCTTCCGTATGGGGCTCGTTGCGCTCCTCGCGCTCGGTGTCATAAGCATCCTTGGTCGACAACCAGCGCGGCTTCCGTATGGTCGGGTGTGGATCCTCCTCACCCTCCTCCTCACCATCTCGGTAGCTACCGGCAACGTTATCAAGGGAACCCTCAAGGGGTGGCCGATCATCACGGAACAACTCCTCCTGACCCTCGCCCCGGGCGACCGCATCGCCGTCATCAAGAACACCTACGACGAATACTTCGATCCGATCTTCTTCTACGCTCGTCGACCGATCACGATCCTTCCAGCGTCTGAGGGGATCACGCGATGTAGCAACGACACCATCTACGTCGCCAAGAGATCGTGGCTTCAGGAGAACCGCCACCTCGTGGCAGGGGATCTCCGTGTGGTGACGACCCTCAAAGAGATCAAGCGAGCTTTTGGAAAGGCTAAGGGCGAGGATCTTGACGTCTTCCGATGCCAGAGAGCACGCGCGACCGAAAGGGAGCTTCCAGAGGGGTTACGCGATGCCTCGCATAAGACCAATCCCCAACTCACACCGACACCTGGCAAGGACATCCTTGAAATCCATCAGACAGCGTGGCTACACACACATCATGCCTTATTCGCTACTGATTCGGTGTGTAGCGAGTAATTTTTGTCCCCTCAAGGGAGACACCGCCCATGAGCCCCTGCTGGGCGAACACTGCCGCATAGATACCCTCTTGTATGGTGGATGAGGAGATCGACTCAGCTAACGCTTGGTCGAGCACCGTAACACTTGCGCCCGCACCGATCTCCCACCCGGCAGAGTTTGAGAGATAGTTGAGGTCCTTCTGACCCATAAAGAAGAATGCGTAGCCGAAGGTCTCAGCACCGATCTGAAATCCAAACGAAGCCGCGGTAGTGTTGTAATAGCCCGCCGCTGAGTCCCCCTTAAAGAGCACCCCGTTTCCATAATGTCCACCGACGCCAAATCCCGCGCGCATGATCTGAGGGAAGACAAGAACACCAGCCGCCCTCCTACCCAACGCGGCAGAGCCAGGAGAGGTTCTGTAGAGACTTTGTAGAGCTTGCCGAGCTGAGGTTTGCAGCTCTTTAGCGGACTCTGCTCGGACCTGCGTTGAAAGCGCCACCAGAAAGACAACGCAGGATGCAATCGTTATAACGGAACGTGGAATGCTTAAGATTACCATAAACTCTTCCCCACATATTTCTCGCAACCACGTCACGATAATCAGGGATCGGGATTGGAC
>JAIXPR010000065.1 GCA_027486155.1 Pseudomonadota bacterium
AAGCCTAAAGCCCTCCCCTGCTTAACGGCATCTTTGCCCGCTCGTAGTTCAGCGCCGGTCAGATGCTCAGCGACCGTCTCCGCATCAGCTCCCTCGACGAAGGCAGATACCAGTTCCACTTTTCGAGCTCTCGGCGCGCACGTAACCGCTACGGCAACCGCGCAGCTTCGCTCCTCTTCATCCAATCTGTTCTGAGACACACGAACCTCCCACCACTAGGCGAAAGGATAGTTCGAGAAAATGGGAGAACTGTTGCTAAAAAATTAGCGATGAACGGAATCCGATTCCCTGCGATCGCCCTCTTCAAGGTTCGCGAGCTGCTCCTGAACGACCTTGCGGAAGGCCAGTGGATCAGGGATGAACCGGAGTACCTCCTCTGTTCCTCCGGTTCCGGTCACCTCGATATCGCCGTAATTGAGCACTCGACCGAGGATGGTCTGCGAGAGGCGGATAGCCTCTACCTTGCCCAATACGATGTCGAGGGAGGTTCTCCGAATGAAGCCTGTCTTACCAAGGACACGCTTCGACGTAACGCCGAACTCAGACGAGAGAAAGAAGATGAGACGATCGGAGAGTCGCCACAGTGAGCCGAAGAGCAAGATGGCTACCACGATCTGCGCGTAGGGGATGGAATCGACGATAGCAAACGATCCGGCTAAGAGGGAGGTAGCGGCAGCCGGCATGAGGAGGATAATCGGATGAAGGCGCGTGATGTGCACCATCTCTTCGTCGTCCATCAAGGTATTCTCGATATAACTCATCTTACTTCCTACGAAACTATTCCCTGGATTGTACTCAGGAACCCCATTACTACTCAACTAGCTGGATTCTTTCTGAAGCGAGCCCAAAACCTTTTCCCCTGAAGTATCGCAGATCTAGGGGGTAAGGGTAGATGTTTTCACGCACGAGTTCTCCCCATCTTGGATTGGGGAATCATAACCCACGCCTAGCCTTTTGGGTCGCGTCAGGGATTACCCTGAATCAACGTTGTACCATCTAACGCCTCTATGAGCGCAGGCTCCCACTTTTCGCGACTTCCGCTAAACCTTTTAGGCCCAGCGGCCGATTCCCTCTGCATAGCCAATACGAGGATACAGAGCCGCCGCCATGGACCTGAGTAGCAAAGACTTCTCGCTCAATTTTCGCGGTTTCGAGCAAGACGATCCGGAAACGGTGAAGCGGTTCACCGCGTTCTGTAGGGCCAATTTTCCGTTATCAGCCGACACCTTTGGCGGCACAGGAACACATGCTGACACCGTTGTGCTGGCGCACGGGGAGTCGCACGAGGAGCTCGAGGCGCTCGCGAAGGTTCTGCGCGAGATAGGTGCCCGAGTGGACGTCTCGAAAAAAGACGAGGGCGGAAACAGCACTCCGTTCACGGCCCCATCGACTCAGGAGCTCCACCGACTCTTTGGTCATCATCAGGAAGAGGAAGGTATCGAAGGCGCCCCTTCGTGTCCCTATCCTCCGCTTGGTCGAACACTGTACGTTTTTACGAACTCCGATGAGGTTTTCGATCGGAGGCGATTACGACACAAAGGTACGCGGATCGCGGAAGCGCAACCGCAAGCCACCTCGGAATCACGCAAGGGAAACTCTCTTCTCGTGTTGAGTATCGTGTCTATGACTATTGGCCTCGTGGCGCTGGTCGCAGCGGCGCTTCTCCTCAAGAGATATCCCACATCACCAGACGTTCGAACGGAACGAAATTTCGGTCAGTCCCGATCACTCAACGAGCCGATGACGAGCGCGGGATCAGCCCAGAGTGGAGCGCGAGCGCGAACATTGAGCGCCAACGGTAGCGTCGGCGGTTTTACTATCGACATCAAAGTTCTGGCGAGTGAGAAAGCTCTCTCGATCAGCTCACTGGCCCTATCGCCAATCACGCAACCATCGACGAACGAGGCGCGCGCGATCAAACGGATCGTAGGAGATCCAACCTTTCTCTCAGAGGGATCTCCCGGTGAGTGGCGAGGCTCGGTCCTTCTCTCCGTGTTTGTCGACGAAAACGGGCAGGAATCCCATGTCACGATTCCGGCCGAGGTCACGGTGAAGATCGATAAGGAACACGCCGTAGGCAGCGCTATGATTGAAGTCAAGAGCAGCGCGTCTGGCGGAGCATCAGGAACTGAAGCCCTTCAAGGATTGCGCGTTACCGACCTCTCACTCTCGTAGCGGGCGCCTATCGAGATCGCTTCTTGGACGAGGACTTCGAGGAAGCCTTCTTCGGAGCTGGCTTTTTGGTCGCGACCTTTTTTACCACCTTCGCTGGTTTCGCGACCTTCTTAGGAGCTGGCTGAGCCGCTTTCTTCGAAGCCGCTTTCACGGGAGGGGCGACCTTCTTCGTCTTCTCCACCACCTTTGGCGAACTCTTCACCCCCTTGGCTATCTTGGTTGCGGCTACTGCCTTAGCGGGCACAGGAGGCATCTTCACTTTTGTCGGAACAGCTACCTTACCCACTGGAGCGGCTACCTTCTGCGCGGAGGGGGCGCCCTTCTTAGTTGGAGCTGGTGTCACCTTCGGTTTTCCGGGTCGTCGTTGCGCGATCGGCGCTACGATCTTACCGCGACGGATCCCCTTTTCCATCGGTGAGATCTTCACCTGTGGCAATGTCGCGTCAGCGGCCCCCTTTATGTTGACCGAACTCGCGGAGATCGGTTCGATCGGGGTTCCCTCAACGACCTTCCCACCTTGCCGAAGAATCGGTCGAGGCTTAGGTCCCTTCATACGATACTGAGAGCCTTGCGGTTTGGGGGCTGGAGCGGCGGCCTTTTCGCCTTTGTCTCCCTTGTCATCTTTCTCCCCCTTCGCGCCCTTCTCGCCATCCGGTCCCTTCTCCTCACTGAGGGTAACGCGAGTATTGTCGAGCCTAGCCATCATATCGGGGATGTCCTCCGGTGATGAAAGCCAGGTCACTCCGTTTACGCTGTAGAGCGTTACGAACTGACCATTAATCATGACTCGCTTACTGAGGTATTGTTGGCTTTGTTCGCCTGACGATGAATCTTGGGCACCCATGGTATCCTGCCGCGCACTTCAAAACATTGGTTATCTAACGCCCTTCCAGCCACTTGCACCGATTTTAAGCGCTTTTTGGCACAAAGGGATCGATAGTAAGATGATTCTTCCCCGCCTCCGAGATGCGCGTAAGCTCATTGCCACCGTGTTTTTTTTCAAGTAAACGACCCCCATGACGGTCGGCTCATACTCCCCTCCCTTCCCAGGTTCCTCGCGACGAAGCGGCAACGATGATCCGACTCACCAAG
>JAIXPR010000184.1 GCA_027486155.1 Pseudomonadota bacterium
CAGGAGTGTCATGAAACGTATAGCCCTCTTTCTCGTCACCAACATCTTGGTGGTTGTAACAATTTCTATCCTTCTGAACCTGCTCGGAGTCAGGCCGTATCTCACCGCGAACGGCATCGATATGGGGCAGCTCGCGATATTCTGCCTCGTATGGGGTATGACGGGCTCGCTCATCTCCCTAGCCATTTCGCGCATGATGGCGAAGTGGTCGATGGGGGTGCAGGTTGTTCCTCGCACCTCATCGGAGTACGCGTGGGTCGTTATGATGGTTGAACAGCTCGCGCGTAAGGCCGGGCTCCCCGCCATGCCTGAGGTGGGTATCTACGATAGCCCAGAGGTTAACGCGTTCGCGACCGGACCATCAAAGCGACGGTCCCTTGTCGCGTTCTCCACCGGCCTTCTTAACTCGATGAATAAAAACGAGATCGAGGGGGTCGCCGCGCATGAGATAGCGCACATCGCCAATGGCGATATGGTAACTATGACCCTTCTCCAGGGTATCGTGAACGCCTTCGTAATGTTCTTCGCTCGAATCATCGCGTGGGGAATCTCTCAGAATGTGCGAGAGGAGAACCGCCATATGACGCAGTTCATGGTAACCTTCCTCCTTGAGATGGTGCTCGGCTTACTCGGTATGCTTGTTGTATGCGCGTTCTCTCGTCACCGTGAGTTCCGCGCGGATCGTGGCGGCGCGCACTACGCAGGCAAAAACGATATGATTGCGGCGTTGCAGCGCCTTGCGTCGAACACCCGTCGATATGATGAAGCGCCAGCGATGGCCGCGTTCAAGATATCCGGAGGCGTTGGGCAGCTCTTCTCGACACATCCGCCACTTGAGAAGCGGATTGCGGCGTTGCAGTCAGCTACGATCTAAATCCAATCCGGAGGGCCCGTCGCCTGACGGGCCGGAACCCACAATCGAAACATCCGTGCATCACCGGCCTGTCGGGAGACGGGCCCTCCGGGTTGGGGGGTGCGCCAAGATTTCAGGCATATCGCAACACGGCGCGCAGGAATGCGCGCCCTCCCAGGTCACGGGTCGCACATCCGGAGGGCGACCATTCCTGGTCGCCGGAATGCTCCATGGCGGTCAGGAATGACCGCCCTCCCACAATCGTTGTGCATAAAAAACGGGGGCGCGAACCGGTGAAGGTTCGCGCCCCCGTTTTCGCTTCACGCGAAGGAACTATCCCTTCTTACTCGCGAGCACTTGGTTCCACGAAGCGAGCTTCTCCTTAACCTTAGGGTCATTGAAGAGAGTCGTTGTATCGCCAGTGATTGTGACCTTCTCAATCGAATCGCCTTGCTTGATTGAGTTCACAACATCCTGTCCCTTAATAACCTTGCCGAACACGGAGTGCTTGCCGTTAAGCCATGGGGTAGCGACGTGCGTGATGAAGAACTGGCTGCCGTTCGTGCCGGGTCCAGCATTCGCCATCGAGAGAACTCCTGGTCCATCGTGCTTGAGGCTCGCATCGAACTCATCCTCAAAGCGGTATCCTGGTCCACCAGCGCCAGTTCCTGTTGGGTCACCACCTTGTACCATGAAGTCATTGATCACTCGGTGAAATTTAACGCCGTTATAATATCCGTGTTGAGCCAGATTCACGAAGTTAGCGACCGTGACAGGGGTCTTATCCGGGGTCAACTCGAGCTCGATATTTCCCTTGTTAGTTTGAATAGTTGCGGTGAGCTTGTCCGCGGCGGAGGCCGCCGATGCCAAACCCAAGAATACTCCAGCGATTGTTAGGACTGAAAGAATCATATGTCTCCCCATAGTGCACCTTGTTTCACACCTACCCTTCGCCCCCGTTATGCCCCGATTTAGAAGCGAGGCGAGGCTAAAAAGTAGTTCAGATTTCCAGCAACTGCATACATGAACAAGCATCAAAGAGCTAGCCCGCACATTTCATGAAATCGCTCGCGGTAGCGCGGCTCATGGAATGCTCGGACAGACCTTGGTGATGTGAGATATCATTTGTCGATTACCCCAATATCTGTTATTCCCCTCGGTGGAATCCGGCTGGTAATAGCTCAAGATTCTTGCTCAAAAAGGCGGTCGAACCCGAGCTCTCTCGGTGTAGGCGAACCTTTTGATACGCATCTAAAAAGATAAGTGCCAACAACTAAACTAACTATGATCAAGATAAAGTCCCTTTCATTAGCGCTCTTGCTCTGCGGTATCGGCCTTGCGGCTCCAACAGCACAGGCTGAGATCTCGGACCAAGACTTCTCCAACGCCATCGACAAGTATCTCAAATCCGACTCAGGTATGGAGAAGATTGGTACCTCCATGGAGCGTTACTTCCAGAAGCGCCAACAAGAGGCGATGAAGAAGCAAGAGGACCAGCAAAAGTCCGAGCTCGAGGACCAATTCAAGAACCCGGTAAAGATCGACATCAGCGGCAGCCCAGTGAAGGGTCCAGCGGACGCGAAGGTTACGATCGTTGAGTTCTCAGACTTCCAGTGCCCATACTGTCGTCGTGGTTATGAGACGATGGAGGAGCTCGCCAAGGCGTATCCAAAGGATGTGAAGATCGTCTTTAAACACTTCCCACTTCCCTTCCACAACGAGGCTGAGCCAGCGTCGAAGGCGGCTTGGGCGGCTCAACAACAAGGCAAGTTCTGGGAATATCACGAGGAGCTCTTCAAGAACCAAGACAAACTCGGGGCTGAGTACTATGTAGAGCTCGCTAAGAGTTTTAAGCTCGACGTTGATAAGTTCAAGAAGGATATGGCTTCAGAGGCCGCTGCTAAGCAGATCAAAGTGGACACGGAGATTGGTCAGAAGAATGGAATTCAAGGAACCCCAGGTTTCTTCGTTAACGGCGTAGCTGTTAAGGGCGCATACCCAGCGGAGCACTTCAAGGGTATCATCGACCGATGGCTCAAAGGGGCTCCAGCAGCGAAGAGCTAGTAGCGCGGAGAGAACCGAGAAAGGTTATCGAGAAAGGGGGCGTAAGCCCCCTTTCTTTTTGGCGTTTTCCCCCACCTCCGCTTATTTGCCGGTTTTCTTGAATGTGCTAGCCTCCTCCCTCCCGGAATGAGGCTGTCGCGGATATGACGAATTTGGCGACGAAAGCCGTCCTTCTCACGATATCGTGAAGATGCAGTTCCAGGATGAGCCGCCAGTGGCGGAAATATAAGTTAGCCCTTTTGTGGGTGCGTGAGATGACATCAGCAGATACTCGTAAATGCTTCGGAATCGTTGTTAGTGGCGGTCCCGCTCCTGGAATTAACTCCGTCATTAGTTCAAGCGTGATTGAAGCCCATAACCGTGGATTCGCGGTTAAAGGCTTGGTGAACGGATTTCGAGACCTCACCATGGGTGAACCAGGGGCCGTCATCGATCTGACCCCCGACAACGCCGGCAATATCTATAACAAGGGAGGCTCCATCCTCGGAACCTCGCGATTTAATCCTCTCAAGGACCAAGAACACGTAGACAACCTGATAAAGGGACTCCGTGAGCATAACATCGACAAGCTGATCGTTATCGGTGGAGAGGGGTCGGCGTACCTTTCCCACAAACTTGCCAAGAGTCACCACGACATCGCGGTCGTGCACGTGCCAAAAACGATCGACAACGACCTCATCCTTCCTAACAAACATCCTAGCTTTGGATTTGAAACAGCGCTTCACGCGGGAACAAAGATCGTAGAGACCCTTCGTGAGGACGCTAAGACCTGTCGGCGATGGTTCCTCGCGACCACGATGGGGCGCAAGGCGGGCTTCCTCGCACTCGGTATCGGTTTGGCGGCTGGTGCAACCTCTACTCTCATTCCCGAGGAGTTCGCGGGCTTCAATCCCACCCCTGAAGACATCGCAACAATTCTCTTCTCCACCATCCGGAAACGTATGGCGATGAAAAAGAACTACGGTGTCATCATCCTCGCCGAAGGTATCCTCGATTGTCTCGATGCCTCGCGCAGCAAAGCTCTTCAACAAGCGACTCGCGATGATATGGGCCGGATCCGCTACTCCCAGTTGGAGCTCGGTGACGTGCTCATTCCACCTCTCAAGGACATGTTGAAAGAGGCCAAGCTTGATATCCACATGATCACAAAGAATATCGGATACGAGCTTCGG
Organism: Pseudomonadota bacterium; assembly: GCA_027486155.1. Classification (GTDB taxonomy): domain Bacteria; phylum Bdellovibrionota_C; class UBA2361; order UBA2361; family OMII01; genus OMII01. The sequence continues at coordinate 4,090 of JAIXPR010000184.1, forward strand.
TGCTGCGACCCAGTATCGTTCGATATCGAGTATACGAAGTTCCTCGGATACGGCGCTGTTCAGCACATTATCGGGGGAAATAGCGGCATTATGGTGACGCGAGACTTCGACAAGCTTGGCTTTATCCCTCTCGAGTCGATGGCTGGCACCGATGGCATCATCAAATCTCGACGTGTGGACCTCTCGTCAGACC
>JAIXPR010000408.1 GCA_027486155.1 Pseudomonadota bacterium
AACGTTTCATACGGCCCGCCAGGAGTCGGGCCCTACCGTTCTCAGAGCACTGAAGCCCCCTACACAATGCCACGAAGAGCTGAGAGTCAGGCCCCTGGAGCCTCGTATCGCCTAGTTTTACTCCCCTCCCAGCCCGATCTATAGTTTCTCCTAGATGAACTTCTTCTCCTACCTGATCGAGACAGCGAACCGACTTCCCGAGATGCCCGCATGCGTCTCGGCGGAAAGAACGGTCACCTACGCCGAACTCCTAGCCGAGGTTGAGGTAGTTCGTGACTCGTTGCTCCAGCAGGGTCTGCGTCCCGGCATGGGCCTTGGTCTCGTCGCGGATAACAGCGCGGAGTTTATCGTCGGTCTCTTCGCCGGACTCGCCTGCGAGGCGGTGGTTATGCCCCTCGCCCCAGATCTCAAGGAGCAGGAGTTTAATCGGATCCTCGATCTCGTACCGATGGCGGCGATACTGCACGACGGCTCGCTCATCACCAAACCCCGATTCGTGCAGGTAGCGGAGCTCGACGCGTTCGAGATCCTCGTGCGTCCCAAGGAGTTTCATTGCAAGGTAGCGTCCGGAGTTCCTCGCGCGGCGGTCATCCGATTCACCTCGGGTACCACGGGGAGCTCTAAAGGGGTCGTTCTCTCTCACCGTTCAGTCGCGGAACGCACAGCGGCAGCGGCGGAAGCACTCAACCTCAAGCCTGGCACGAAGGTGCTGTGGGTGCTTCCCATGGCGTATCACTTTGTGGTGTCGATACTCACCTACATCCGGTACGGCGCCACTATCATCCTTCCGGATACCTCATCGGCTTCCCATATCCTTGACGCGATATCGGCGCACGGTGTGGAGATACTCTACGCCTCCCCTTCCCTCCTTGAGTCGCTCACGCGCGCCCCAAACGAGCGGACGCTAACCGGAGCCACTCGAATCATCTCCACCTCAACCGGACTCTCACCGGGAACACTCACGACCTTTGAGGCCCGTTTCGGGGCGCCTGTGAGCCAGATGTACGGTCTGATCGAGGTGGGGCTCCCTCTCGGAAACTTAGCGCCCGCGGAGCATCCTCGTGAATCCGTCGGTATCGCGATGCCTCGGTACGAGGCGACCATACTCGACCCCGAATATCGGCCCCTCCCCGCTGGCCAGATCGGCAGACTCGCGGTACGAGGCCCGGGCATGTTCGACGCCTATCTAGCGCCATATCGCCCACGAGAGGAGGTCCTCACCCAAGGATGGTTTATAACCGGCGACCTCGCCATCCAGGATTACACTGGCGCAATTACGGTGTGCGGACGGGAGAAATCCGTCATTCATGCACAGGGCGAGAAGGTGTTTCCGGAAGAGGTCGAGGGGGTGATCAACTCGTATCCAGGCATACGGTCATCACGGGTATATGGAGCCCAACGCGCGAACCTCGACGAGGATGTAGTGGCTGAGATAGTCCCGACCACCCCGTCTCGAGTGGATCTTGAGGCGCTTCGAGACTACACGGCTGAACGACTCTCCGCCCACAAAGTGCCGAACCGATTCATCATCGTTCCAGCCATCCCGCTCACCCAAACTGGAAAGGTACTACGCCGAGGATGGCACAACGAGCCATCTAGCTCCCACTAGGGGGGTGAGGAAAAACCTCCGAGTATCTGCGCGCGCACTCCGACACGTGAACGTGCTCGTAAACGTGCACGTTCACGTGGGGGTTGCTGAGAAAAGAGGAGATCGAAGCTCTTAGCTCTTATTCACCGGTCGCGAACTGAACCGGGTTCGACAGCCACGCGCCCGTGATGATGTACCCGTTATAGGAGCTTACCCCTACCTCAAGGTTCACCACACCGGTTGAGAGGGCTGGAAGGCGCACAGAGGCGTGGAAACCGGTCTCACACTCCTTAGGTGTCAGGTGCGCGACGTCGAAGGCGAACCATACACGGCGGAGCACGTAGAGCGCCTTGAAGATACTCTCCTTCGCTGAGAAGAGCTTCACCGCTCGCTCCGTTCTCTTTGCGGGGTCCGAGAGAACCCAATCAAACTCATCGGGATCAGCGAACCGAGCGATCAATTCATCGGTGTATCGCTCCTCAATTTTTTGGATATCAATACCAAGGGCTGGAACGTCCTGCTGCCATGCGGCAACCGCTACACCGTAGGCCCCACTATGTGAGATCGACCCTACGACGCCTACTGGCCAGAGCGGCTCACGCTGCTCTCCACGAAGAACGGGAGACACGACCGGAAAGCCGATAGCGGATAGGCTCTGACGGGCCGCCGCGCGACCGAGGATAAAATCTTGTCGACGCTTAACAGAGACCGCGTCACCGAGTGCTTCCTGCTCGAGGGGATGGAGCTGGAAATCCTTAACATCAGCCTCAGACACGAGGGTGAAGGCGACAGCCGGGTTGGTAAACGGAGAGATTACCTTATTGGCGGGAGCGTCATGAGACGCCTCACACGAAGACAAAACAGAGATACCCACACATCCCCCTTTCGGAAATAAGCCCAGGGTTAAAACTTGATGCACTACAAAAAGGTTATGTTCCGAAGACCGGAACATGCCGCAATAGTACCAAAAACCGTGTATCTTCGCAAAAGGGCGGCCTTCACCCGCAAGTCTAACTAGCTGACTTCACTGAGTCGGCGAGCATCGCCCACTCTGAACCCCTGTTCTTCTCTGCCAAATCGGGCTGAAACAAGCAGGTTAGGCCTGCGACACGAACCAGGCGACAAGCTCCGATATCCCCTGCTCCACTGAGTGGGTTGGCTCGTATCCGAGGGCGCTTCGAGCGAGCGAGATGTCAGCGAGGGAATGAAGGATATCCCCCTTTCGGAACGGCTCCTCCTTCGGCAACGGGATCTTTGAGACATCGATCCCCTTAACCCGCGCCGCCTCATCCCGAAGAAGTCCATACAACCTCTTCAGCGAGGTGGTCGCTCCGCACGCGATGTTCACAACCCCGTTCACCGCGGCGCTACCACCATCAACGGTACCCGCCAGGATATTGGCCTGCACAACGTTGCGCACGAAGCAGAAATCGCGAGACGTAGATCCATCGCCATACATGACCGCTTGCTGCCCCGATCGAATCGCGTCAAGCCATCGCGGAATCACCGCAGCGTAGGGACCATTCGGATCTTGCCGTGGTCCGAACACGTTAAAATATCGAAGACCGATCGTCTCCATACCGTAGGTCCGACCGAACACCTGCGCATAGAGTTCGTTGCACCGTTTCGTCACAGCATATGGAGAGAGGCAGTTCCCGATTCGGGACTCCACCTTAGAGCTATCGGTGATATCGCCGTACACCGAGCTCGATGAGGCGTAGACGAAGCGCTTCACGTTCGCCAGACGCGCCGCTTCAAGCATGTGCACGAAGCCATCCACGTTCGACTGATGGGAAGCCACCGGATCGGCGATAGAACGGGGCACGGATCCGAGCGCCGCTTGGTGCAGGATAACATCAGGGGTGTGCCGTTTCACGAGATCGGTGATCCCCTCGCGGTCTCGAATGTCTTGCTCGAAAAAGGTGAAGAGTTGACGACTCTCTGGATCGGCGGTCTCCTGGAGATACTCAATGTTCTCCCTCTTTCCGGTCGAGAAGTTGTCGACTCCAATAACTCGTTGGCCCTTTTGAAGCAGGGTCTCAACAAGGTGTGAGCCGATAAATCCCGCGGCTCCTGTGACGAGCCAGCACCGCTGCGGCGACAACTTCTCCACCATCTCTACAAACTCCAATACGACACGTGGCTCGGAACGTCGCTCGGTTTGAGCGATGACTTCACATCGACGAACACGCCACCCTGGGTGAGCAGGTTCGCCATTTGCTGACCCGGCATCTGACGAAAAGCGTCGTGCGGCACGGCGTACACTAATCCGTTCACACCGTTGAGAGCGTCCCACTCGTGCAATCGCATGCCGTATTCCTCCTCGACATGACGACCATCGGCGAGAGGATCGTGAATGAGCGCCTCGATGCCGAACTCCTCAAGCTCGCGAGCGATATCCGGAACGCGGCTGTTGCGGATGTCGGTTACGTTCTCCTTAAAGGTGACGCCGAGGATTCCCACACGAGAACCTTTCAGGGGCATCCCAGCGTGGATCATGAGTTTCACGAGACGCTGCGCGATAAATTTACCCATATCGTCATTAATTCGGCGCCCAGCGAGGATCACCTGTGGGTGATACCCAAGCTGCTGCGCTTTCGCCGTGAGGTAGTACGGATCAACTCCGATGCAGTGACCTCCCACCAGTCCGGGGGAGAACTTTAGGAAATTCCACTTCGTGCCCGCTGCCTCCAAAACATCCTTCGTGCGCAACCCCATCCGATCAAAGATCAAAGCGAGCTCATTCATCAACGCGATATTGAGGTCTCGCTGCGTATTCTCAATGACCTTAGCAGCCTCCGCGACACGAATCGACGGCGCTCGGTGAAGACCCGCTTTGACTACCGCGCCATATACCTTGGCGATTCGCTCTGTGGTCGCGTCATCCTCACCAGCGATAACCTTCACGATCCTTTCAAGGGTGTGTTCCTTATCTCCGGGATTGATTCGCTCTGGGGAATATCCGAGGAAGAAATCGACCCCTCGACGCATCCCGGATTCCTTCTCGATAATCTCTCCACACACATCCTCGGTGACGCCCGGATACACCGTTGACTCATACACGATGACAGCGCCCTTCTTGAGATTGTGCGCGACGGCCATGCTCGCCTTGGTGAGCGCCGTGAGATCAGGCTGACGATTTTCATCGATCGGTGTTGGCACCGCTACGATGACGATGTCGCACTCCTTGAGAACCGCTGGGTCGGTGGTAAAGGTGATGGTGGAGGAGCGTATCTCTGATTCGAGCCCTTCAAAGGTAGGGTCCTCGCCCGCCTGGAGCATCCGGATCTTCGCGGCGCTCACATCGAGCCCAACGGTATCCTTAAACGCTCGAGCAAGCGCCAACGCGAGGGGAAGCCCAACATACCCTAAGCCAACAACCGCGACCCTCTCTTGCACCATAGTTTCCTCTCAAATGAATGTCCTCTTGGGGGCATTCCACCTATCTCAACAGGCCGTTAGAATCCTACCACTTACCCCCATAAGGTCAAAAACCCCTCGCCGCGCAAAAGGTACAGGTTTGAAGGGGAGAACGGTAGGTATCTCAACCACCTCTACCACCGAAGTCGTTGGGCCTCACCTGAGCCTGGAGGTTTCTACCGCTCCGAACAGGGATGCGGTATGTGGAAGCGCACCCTCTACTTTCCTAACTTTCCGAAAGATAACGAGAAGATTGCACCACGAGGGGGACGCTCCCTGTACACAATCCGTCGAAATCCGTGTAGCATCCACGCCGTAGGAGAACCCCATGAACCCAAAACGCTCCGCATGGTCCCTTGAGATGGGAACCGTCGCCTCAATACCGATTCGAGTCCACGCTACCTTCCTTCTTCTCCTGGTGTGGCTTGCCTTTGGAACGGACGCTCCCTCTCCGATGAGGGAGGCAGGGTTCGTTATCCTTGTGTTCACCTGCGTACTCGCCCACGAGCTCTCCCATGCTCTCATGGCGAAGCGGTTTGGCATTCAAACGAAAGAGATAACCCTGTACCCGTTTGGTGGGATCGCCTCGATTATGGCGCAACCAACCGCAAAGGGAGAGCTCTTCATCTCGGTAGTCGGTCCGATTACGAACGTGATCATCGCGGCGGGGCTCTACCCCTTTACCGATATCGGCTCATTGGCGACTAAGGACCTCTCCACCCTCACCTTGGTGGATCGTCTCTTCATCACCAACGTTGGGCTCGCGTTATTCAATCTCCTCCCCGCCCTACCGATGGATGGAGGGCGAGTAGCTCGCGCGGTCCTAAGCTTGCTGAACGTAAAGCAACCGACCCGAGTAGCGGCTCGGCTCAGTCAGGGTATCTGTCTGATCATGGGTGTCGCGGCGCTCGCGTTGGAACAACCGATGCTGCTCATCATCGCATTCATCATCTTCTTCGGAGCGGTACAGGAGTACGTACGGGCCGAAGCGCGAGTCGTGGCGGTGGCGTTCACCGTTCGCGACGCCATGATCCCACGCGCCCGACTTGAGACATTCACGCACGGCACGACGGTCTCAAAGGCGCTCCGCACCGCGCTGACATCCCTTCAACCTCTCTATCCGATCATGCACGGAGACAAGGTCATCGGCATCATCCACCGAGACGACATCTTGGAGCACGCCGCGACCCAGCCCGATGAGTATCTCGGTTCGATCACCCTCCAAGAGGTGCCGACGATAGACATTGAAGCCCCACTCTCCGCCGCTTTCACGACCCTAGAGGAAACCGGCACCCCGGTCCTGATCGTCACGCAGGAGGGAGAGTTTATCGGACTCCTCGTGCACGACCGACTCTCTGACTTTCTCCTGCTCCAAGGGTTGCGGGACAAACGCTCAAAGGATGATGACGCCGAATGGTCGACCCCTCTCTAGCATCATCAAAAACATCATCCGATGAGAGCGGAGCTCGTTCCGAAGAGCCAACCCTTGTCTCGCGAGCGCTCGTTGGCCTCATTGCAACCATCGGGCTCCTTCCGATTTCGGCGCGAAGCGCGATCGGGGGAGCCATCGGCAATCTTGTCGGACGACTTCCCCTTCGTGAGGCGCGGATCGCCTCGCTTCAGCTCCAAGCGTTCCTTCCCGAGGCATCACCATCGAAGATCGTGCCCAAGGTTTTCGAAAACGTTGGTCGCTCGATGATGGAGAGCCTGAACCTACAACCGTTCCTGAAGCCTCCGTTCAGACATATCTCCTGCCCTCAATGGGACACCATCACGCAGTGGACCAAAGAGGATCGACCGATCATCGCGCTCACCGCCCATACCGGAAATTGGGACCTCTTAGCCGCGTACACCATCGCGCGAGGAATACCCCTCTCAACCGTTGGAAAGGAGGCGCGCACTCCGAGCGTACAGGTAGCCCTTCGATCCATGCGAGAGGCCTACGGGATCGATACGATCTGGCGCTCCGACAAGAGTGGCATTAAACGCATCATCGGATGCTTCAAGGATCGGCGGGTAATGGCGGCTCTCATCGATCAGGACACACGCGTTGACAGTGTCTATGTGCCGTACTTCGGAGCTCTCGCGAAAACCCCCTCCGCCTTGGTAGACCTTGGAAAGCGATTCAACGCGCGGTTCGTCAGCGCCTTTATCGTGCGCACGAAGGGGACGCACTTCGAAATTCATGCTGAGGAGCTCGACGGCTCGAA